>DAOWDZ010000042.1 GCA_030638765.1 Desulfocapsa sp. | reverse complement strand
TGCTATCGGTTACCAGGGAACAAATGAAGCAGTTGAGCTTGGTTTACCTGAAACGAGATTTCTTGTCGCTGCCAGTATGGTTTTACTTCCAGGAACTGCCCTCTCCATGGAATATAGTTTTGACACTGACTACAACACTAACGATGGCGGAACCGGTGATGATGCAAGCGTATTTATTACTCAGCTAGCGTACGAATTCTAACATTTCGTTATTACAAATTTTCCCAGAGTGGAAAATAATGCATCTAAAAAAAGGCCATCTAACAGGATGGCCTTTTTTATATCTTTTACTGGACAGATAATCCGTACCAGAAAATTGAATACTACTGATCTATTTTGATATCTTCTTCCAGATATCATCACTATAGAGATAGTGCGGATTGAAATATTTCTTATAGTTCATGGCGGCAACATCTTCGATATAATACCCCAGATACAAATAGGATATATCCAACTTCAGACAGGTTTCAATCAAGGTTAGGATATTATATGTGCCAAGACTTCTTGGAGATTCATCCGGATCAAAATAAAAATACACAGCATTCATCCAGTTCTGTCCGACATCGACAATTCCGTTGCCCACAAGTCTCCCCTGGAGACGGTACTGAAACTCCATTCCCGGAATAATTTTATTCAGAAAAAAACCATCATAATAGTTTTTTCCATCGTTGTTCTTTTGAGGGTAGCGACCACGAAGAAACTTTTCACAGAGCTTTGTATTCTCATCAGTTGCTTCGATGGGGGCAAATTCAACCTCAATATCCTGATTCTTCTTGAGTACCCTGCGCTGATTTCGATTTAACGTCATCTTTTGTGGTTCAAGACGGATCGGGATACAGTCATTACACATACAACAGTGCATGGTATATAGACAATTGCCGTTTCTTCTGTATCCAGAAGCAAGAAACAACTCCATTGCCCGATCAGAAAGAGGTGAGAAAAGAGCTTGATAGAAAAGAGCATCATGGGGTTTATGATAGGGGCAGTCCACCGCCATTTCAGCAAAGTACTGACTCACCCGGGGTTCCATTACATTGAAATCCCGGGTGCATTGTTCATCATAAAGAGACATTGTAGGCCTCTTACACCAATCCCTGATCCAGCATTGCATTCACAACTTTAACAAAACCTGCGATGTTAGCCCCAGCCACATAATTACCCTGTACGCCATAACTTTCACCAGCATCAACGCAGGTTCTGTGAATGGATTTCATGATCTGTTTCAAGCGTTCATCAACCTCTTCCCGCGGCCAGGAAAGACGCATGGAGTTCTGAGCCATTTCAAGCCCTGACACAGCAACACCTCCTGCGTTTGCAGCCTTGCCAGGAGCATACAGCAAGCCATGATCAACAAAGAGATCAACTGCTGCAGGGACAGACGGCATGTTTGCACCTTCACTGATAAGAGCCACACCATTATCCACAAGATTTTTTCCATCCTGTTCATTAATTTCATTCTGAGTAGCACATGGAAAAGCACAATCAGCCTTATGATTCCAGAGTGGATTATGGTCAAGTAAGGGATCAACCGGGATATACACAGCACCAGGATATGTTTCGGTGTACTCTCCAATTCGTCCACGTCTGATATTTTTCAGCTGCTGAACAAAGGCGAGTTTATCACGATCTATTCCTTCCTCATCATAGATATACCCAGATGAATCGGACAGTGTTAAGACCTTGCCGCCTAGATCTAGGATTTTTTCGGTGAGGAACTGTGCCACATTTCCTGAACCTGACACAATACAACTTTTACCTTCAAGAGTTTCCCCCCGTGTTACAAGCATCTCTGCCGCAAAATATACTGTTCCGTAACCTGTAGCCTCAGGACGGATCAGGCTGCCGCCCCAATTCAAGCTCTTCCCTGTGAGAACACCCGTAAACTCGTTACGAAGTTTTTTGTACATTCCAAAAAGGAATCCTATTTCACGTGCTCCAACCCCGATATCACCCGCCGGAACATCCGTATTAGGCCCTATGTGGCGAAATAACTCTGCCATAAATGATTGACAGAAGCGCATCACTTCAGCATCTGATTTTCCCTTAGGATCAAAATCAGAACCGCCCTTTCCACCACCCATTGCAAGCGTTGTAAGGGAGTTTTTAAAGACCTGTTCAAAGGCAAGGAACTTTATAATCCCGATATTCACCGAAGGATGAAAGCGTAATCCTCCTTTATAAGGGCCAATAGCTGAGTTCATCTCCACCCGAAAACCTCGATTCACATGCACCTGACCATCGTCGTCCATCCATGGTACACGAAACATCAGCACACGTTCGGGCTCTGTAATACGGGCAAGCACAGCCTGTTGTCGATACTCGGGGTTACGTTCAAGCACAGGTTTCACAGACGCAACAACCTCTTCAACTGCCTGATGAAATTCTCTCTGTTCGGGATCTCTATTCTTAATCAAACTGACAATGTCACTCATACCTGCCTCCATTAAATTGGCTAACAAATCGACATATTAACACTTGTTAACATGAAACATCATAGATCAATCTCGTTTTATTTCTCTACACGTATCCTTAGAATTTGTCTCCTCTTTTCCTTCACTTTCGTATAACACAGCAATTTCTTCCTTCCCATTACACTTCATAACAAAGGGTTCTGGCAGGCGAATATGGCGCACAAAGGTCGTGTCTTCAAAGTCCTCCTGTTCCATAAGCCAGTCCCAATCCAGACAACTACCACCATTCTCACTGCTGCAGGTCTTTGTAGAACCATCTCTTTTCTCCAGAACTGTGATATACGGTATCCCAAGGGAGGTAATATTTTGAAAGAAAGTCTACCCCGGAGAAGGATCAGCATGAAGCTGTTCATTCTGTAGCTCAACGATTGCCCCAACTCCCGAGATATCACGCCACTGCACAGGTATACCAAGCCACGGATCAGCAGATCCCCATCGGCCAGGCCCTATCAGCAGATAAGGCCGGTTTTCAGCCTGAAGTCTTGCATTAAATCCATTAATTTCTGTGGCGATGGTTCTTGTGGCTCCGGCATCAAAACTCTCGGGTCTGATCAAAAGGATATCCGCCATACTCTCTAATCGACCATGTCCAAGGCAAGATTTTGAAAAACAAAAGGCTTTATCAATTTCATGCGAACAGATCGCGACATCAACGTGTTCACCACCTGTCACCATGGGACGCATCTGAAGGAAAAAGAATTCACTTTTCTGAATCTTTTCATCAAGACGCACTGCATATTCAATTTCAACTTCACAGCCCATTCCACGTCGCCCAAGATCGAGTAATTCAGTAAGAATTTCAGGCAATGGGTAGAGTTTGTGTTTAAGAATTCTTGCAAAGGTAACAACTTTAACACCCGGCATAACAGTATCACGGATTCTGTGTTCTTCTGGAATATAGGTTGAAGATAGAATCTTCACAGGTTCTTCATGCTCCGCATCCTGCACAACACGTTTAACGAGATTTGATCCGTCCCGGTTCAATTGCGTTGAATGGGTAATATCCAGTGCATAAAAATGGCGCTGCGAATTCTCGAGAATATCATCCACCGTAGAAAATTGAACAAGGCGTTTTGGGTGGCCGGGAGAAAATCTGAGTGATCGCTCTCCATCCACCACTGTTTTACCAATACCCAGTGCAATATGTGAAATGCCATCCTCTGCCTTCATCTTCATAATCGGATAATAGTTGTGCGATTGAGCAACACCAGAAATATGCGGATAATAGAAGTCTCCATATTCCTCACCAGCAAGCTGCTGAATGATAACAGCCATCGAATCTTCACGACCCTGTTCTGACACCTTGGAGTAAGCCCTTGGGCTTTCAAACCAAGTCGAAGCATACACAAGCTTTACAGCTTCTTCGAGTTGCTGACAACGAAGGCTAAAGGATGGATGACTATTGGCAAGAAAATAGGTGGAATAAAGACCTGCGTAGGGCTTGAAATGAGCATCCTCAAGGAGGCTTGAAGAACGAACTGAAAGGGGAAATGATATCTTTTCCAGAAATGCCCGTAAATCCTGTTTTAACCAACCTGGTAGTTCTGCAGCAAGAAAGATATCAGCAATCTCTTCATCGGTTGCTTCTTTATTCAGATGCAAATTGTTCTTGCTGATAAAATCATCAAAACCATTTGCTGTAACCACACAAGTCTTAGGGAGAGTAACGTTGTTTTGAGACAATGTTGGATGGGAATCGCGTGACTGTTGCAGCTGCATCCACATAAAGGCAAGCCCTCGCGCCTTCCCGCCCATTGACCCATCACCAATTTTCACAAAATCCATAACTTCAGGGTCAAAATATTCGCGGGAAAACTTCACAACAACACCCTGCTGTCGAAGTTTTCTAAGTGAATGAACCTTAAAAATAAGATCATCACGCAGATCTGAACAGCTGTTTATTCCACTCACATGATCACGATGGAGACGAGTGGCCAGTGCAACCTCAGCACGTGCCATAACCCAGTTGGAAAAATGATTACACTCAGCGTGATAGCGCAATGATTCTGTGGGGAGTGTCCGAAGTCGCTGTTCAAACTCATACAAGTTTGAAGCACGGGCAATGGGAGTTCCGTCAGGATGCCGAAATACAAAATCACCGAATCCGAGATAATCAAGAAAGAATGAATGAATTTCATCCTTTATAAAAGGAGATTCTTTATCCAGAAAAATTGCAGGAATTGCTTCGGCTAGTTTTCTATTTTCAGGCTCCGATGAAAGCATGAGCATGGGGAGATCAGGAACTTCCTCGCGGATTTTTTCCATAAGCCTGATACCAGCCTTCGGATCTACTTTACCCCGTCGTGGATAACGAACATCAGATATTATTCCAAAGACATAGGGCTTATATGCCTCATAAAGCACAATGGCTTCTTCATAATTAATGGCGGTAAGAATTTTCGGCCTTGCCCGCATCCGCAGTAAACGATGAGGTTCGTTAAGGCTTTCATCAAGCACAGCCTGGGTCTGGCGCACGACCTCATGATATAATATTGGTAAAAAAGTGGAGCGATAAACCGGGGAGTCTTCCACCAGAATAATCACACGAACCATGGCTCGTGCCGTATCGGCATCCACATTGACGTGGTCTTCAAAATTCTTAATCAGTGAGAGGAGCAGGTCGGCCTCACAACACCAGAGGTAAATATCATCAATGGACTGACAATCGACATTTTCAGGAAGAGGATAGATCCCCCGAAGACTGTGGGAGATAAGCACAACCTGCTGAACAGGATGGATTCGTTTAATTGCAGCGCCAAGTGCAAAGGCATCCATGCCACCGACATTGGGCATGGTAATTACCAGGTCAAAGGCTTGTCTCCGTAGGATTTCAAGGGCTTCCTTTCCTGAAGAAACGAGGGTGATACGAGGAGCACCACTGAGATTCAAGCCCTGATATTCATTGATTATACGAGTAGCAAGCGACCCATCTTCTTCCATGATGAAGGCATCATAAGGACTGGAAACCAGAAGGATTTCCTCGACCTTAAAAGGCATGAGTTCATGGAAAATCTTAAAGTGAGGATCAAAATCAGAAATTATTTTTCCGGATTCAAAACGCATACCAAATTTTCCTTCTTCATATTTTCACAAACGAACATCACCTGCATATTCAGTGTAGCATATGAAATATTTTATGAAAGAAAAATGGAAGAGAGCTGCTGTAATAATCAGCCCTTAAAGAAGGAATACATAAGCAGTATTTAAAGATACATTCACAAAAAAGGCACGATTTACCCGGAATCAGGATCAATCGTGCCAAAAAACGTGCTACTATCTAAACGTAAAACTCCAAAAGGAACTAAATATCATTGGTGAGAAAATTAATGGCCTCCATATCCACCAGACCATATTCCACAGAAATCAGAACGCCACTTTTTTTATCGGCAAACCACCAGCGACGACAAGGTTTTCCATCGATAAAAAGTGCCAGGCGATTTGGAATTGCTATTAACCCTTGTTTCTTAGCAAGTTTTTCAATGTTTTTACCCTGTTTCTTAAAGTCTTTTGCAGAATGTACACAGACTGTTACCAATTTCTTTCCCATAAAACCTCCTTATCTGGTTACAAAGCTTAAAAGTTGCCTTGATTTGGAACGAAAATGCTAATTTCTCAAAACACCTCAAATCCATATCGGCTCAATTTGGGAAAAACACTTCCATATCCTGCCGACAAAGAATGTTACGTTACCACTTTTAGAAAATCTTTTTGTTACTTTATATTATAGCGCAGGAATACTATATATGGAAATATTTTATAACAATACCTTAACAAGAGAGCAACCATGACCACCATGTATCACAGGAACATAGCTGACACTCTACAGCTCTCTGTATCACAGGTTGGAGCCACCGCCGATCTTTTAGCAGAGGGTGCAACGATACCCTTTATTTCCAGATATCGTAAAGAGATGACAGGGGCACTTGATGAAACAAAAGTGACTGCCATCAGAGAGCTAATCGCAAAATTCACTGAAATCGATAAACGACGCAAAGCGATCATGGAGTCACTGAGCGGCAGAGACCTCTTAAGTGATGTATTAAAAAACAGTTTGCTTAAAGCCAAAGAACTTGTGACCCTTGAAGATATTTATCTGCCCTACAAGCAGAAAAGAAAGACCCGCGCCCTGATAGCAAGAGAAAGAGGTCTTGAAGCTCTGGCCCATGCAATTTTTGATGGAAAGAACCTCAATCTGCAAATTTCAGGGTTTATTGATCCAGCGAAAGAAATCCTAACAGAAGATGATGCCCTGGCGGGAGCAAGAGATATTATTGCCGAATGGGTCAGTGAAGACTCGGCTATTCGCTCGAAACTCCGCAAGCTTTTTACAGCTGAAGCAGTCCTGAGTTCCACTTTGGTAAAGAAAAACAAAGAATCCGGCGCCAAATTTCGGGACTATTTTGACTGGGAGGAAAAATCCTGTAGAGCACCCGGACATCGTATACTTGCCATGTTCCGTGGTGAAAGTGAGAAGATATTGCGACTTTCTCTGAAACCCTCGTCAGAATCATCTCTTGCAATTCTCAATAACCGCTTCTCAAGAAAGGAACGATTTACGCAGCAACTCACTCTTGCAGTGGCCGAAAGTTACAAGAGACTGCTCTGCCCTAGTCTTGAAAAAGAGCTGAGAAAAAGCCTGAAAGAAAAAGCTGATCGAGAAGCCATACAGGTCTTTGGTGACAACCTTCGAGAACTGCTCTTAGCCCCTGCCCTTGGACAGAAACGTGTCCTGGCACTCGACCCTGGATTCCGAACAGGTGCAAAACTGGTCTGCCTTGACGAACTCGGAAACCTGCTGTATTTCTCCACTATTTATCCTACTCATGGAGGTAAAAAAGAACTGGAAGCAGCAGATATCATAAGAAAACAATGTCAAGAACACACTATTGAGGCCATTGCCATCGGGAACGGTACAGCCGGAAGAGAGACAGAACAATTTATCTGTAACCTGCAATTACCCGGAGACCTTCTTGTCACCCTCGTCAATGAAAGTGGTGCGTCAATCTACTCAGCATCAGATGTTGCCCGCAGAGAGTTTCCTGACCATGATCTCACTGTGCGCGGAGCAGTTTCCATAGGAAGACGCCTTCAG
>DAOWDZ010000072.1 GCA_030638765.1 Desulfocapsa sp. | reverse complement strand
GGGCTATTGTCCCGATTGTAGGAAGTTGTCCCTCAATTCTCACAATCATTCGTGTTGCTGGGAATACTGCTGGGATGGCGTTTTGCAAATACCACAGATTCAATGTGGGCGGGTAGCTCAGTTGGATAGAGTGTCGGCCTCCGAAGCCGAAAGCCGTGGGTTCGAATCCCACCTCGCCCACCAGTAAATTCAATCACTTTCTCATAGTAAACATCATCGGTTTCACTTAACTGAAGTTAAAGAGAAACGATCATAGGCAATTAGAAAAGAAGAAATAATCGTGGAGAGGCGGTCAGTCAAAATAACACTTCACCCTATCCAAATTAACATCTTTTAAGTTCAAGTAAATGTCCAGAGCGAACTAATGGCTCAGACCCGGAACTGACCCACCAGATCGTTTAATTGTCCAGCCAGTTTTGAAAGATCACTGGACTGATTGTTTACGCTGTCACTGTTTTGGGAGAGTTGTGAGGCGATCTCGCTCACTTCTGCAATTTCGCCGGCTATTTCACCAGACACAGAAGAACTCTGAGCCACATTCTCATTAACTTCAGCGATGCCCTGAGCAGCCTGAGCCACATTACTGGTTATTTCATTGGTGGAGGCAGACTGCTCTTCCACTGCAGAGGCGATGGTGGTCACGATTTCATTAACATCATTGATAATGCTACTAATTCCTTTAATTTCATTGACTGTGAGGTCAGTTGAAGATTGGATATCTTCGATTTTTGCCTTAATCTCCTGAGTAGCCTCAGATGTCTGCTTGGCCAGTTCCTTAATCTCATTTGCAACAACAGCAAATCCTTTACCTGCTTCTCCTGCTCTTGCAGCCTCAATGGTAGCGTTCAAGGCGAGGAGGTTGGTCTGTTCTGAAATTTCAGTTATGACCTCGGTCACTTTGCTAATTTCTTTTGCTGCACTACCAAGTTTATCAACTCGGCTGGAGGCTTTTTCCGTACTGCTGACGGCTTTTTCAGTAATTGTCTTTGCCTTGGCTGTGTTACCTGCAATCTCATTAACGGTGGCGCTCATTTCTTCTGTGGCTGAAGCCACCATGTTGATATTGACAGAGGCTTGTTCACTGGCAGCTGCAACAGCATTCATATTAGCGCTCATTTCTTCAGCGGCAGCTGCAACAGTGGTGGAACGGTTGCTGGCGTCTTCAGAGCCTGTAGACAACTCTCCGGCCACCGTGGTGAGTTCTTCAGAAGAACTATTGATAGTGGTGATATTAACCTTAACCTGTCCAATAATGTCCTGCAGTTTTTCCACAAAAGTATTGAACCATTTGGACAATTCTCCAATTTCATCACCACTGATCGAAAGTCTTTGGGTCAAGTCACCTTCACCTTGTGCAATATCTTTGATCATAGCACTGGTCAGATTGATGGGAGAGAGAATGGTACGAGCTGTGAGCCAGATTACCCCTCCGGAGACAAGTGTTATCGCAAGAATAAAAATTCTTCTGAAGAAGGTAAGAGAATCAATGGTATTATGCAGATGTTCTTTAGCCTCAAGCTTTTCTTCAGTGACCGATGCCTTTGTTTGTTCCAGGGCATCACTTATCTTACCATGCAGGTTGTCGATACGATCATCCAATTCGGCAAAGATCTCTTGCCCGGCCAGATCTCGAATCGCTTTGAAGAGATCTTTGAGGATCGCCTGTTCCAGTTTACTATATGTCTGGACAATGGTTCCAGCCAACTGCTTTTCTTCTGTAGTGTCTGCTAGTTCCTGGACCATTGGTAAGGTATTGTTGATGAGTTTGGTTGCGGTATTAACCTCACTCATGAGTTCTGGGTCAATTTTTCCTTCACTCTTGTCGACTATGGCGTCCATGGCAGCCAAAGTGAGCTGAAGAAGAGAAAAATCAAGGCTGGTGAGGATGTCGAGTTGTTTCCCACGCAGTGTGTCCTGAGCACTGGCCTGGTCAAGGGTACGCTGGGAGTAAGAGGAAAAAGTCTCCATGGCAAGCATTGCTGCAATAAAAAGGATAGCAATAAGAATAAGTTTGGCTTTGATGGTTGACAGCAGGCGAGGTGTATTAGTTGCCATATCAGGCTCCAATTTGAGTTATTAGAGAAGGAAGTAGTTATTGTATTATTATCGGGATAAAATTTCCTATTGTCAAGTAATTAACAAAAAACATATCCCACTCAGTGACACTCACGCGTTATGCTATGAGATCCATCTGAATAGACTTATAATATGATGTTTTGAGATGTGAAAAAAGCTGGTCGAAGCTGTAGATTAACAATATAATTTTTAGAGAAGTAAGAGTTGTGTTTGAAACGACAATAATCTAATCTTTCTCGTTCTTAAAAAAACTGGGGAATTATGATTCCTTTTTGACTTTTTTTCTAGGTCATTATCTTACTCCTTGTTTCCCCTGCTGTTACGGTTCAAACTGAAAGTAATCTCTGTTACGAGGAACAAATTTGAGGCGATCATTGTCGGTTCCGGCTATGAAATGTCACAGTTTCAGACACAGCATCTTTCTGATTTTCCTGTTGGAAATAATCGTTATATGGTGTGTATTAAGAAAGTGTTAGTTGAAACTATGGAGTTGCTGAATCAGGAATTGCAATAATTTGTTGATATGCTTCATTTTTTTTAAATACGTGTCTAACCATTGACTTGAGAGGCTACTGAAATGCTAAATGTGAGAATTGAAAAAACAGATGGTGTTGTGCAACTGGAACCAGATGGACCACTTTCGAAGCAGGATTTTGAGTCAGCTGCGACTCTAGTTGACTCGTATATTGAGGAAGGAGGCAAAATCAATGGACTGGTTATTTATACAGAAAGCTTCCCTGGCTGGGACTCCTTTGCTGCGTTATCTTCCCATCTTCGATTTGTTAAGGAACATCACAAAATTATTGCTCGGGTGGCGTTTGCAACCGATTCTCTGGTGGGTAATTTTGCAGAAAAAGTAGCCAGTCATTTTGTGAATGCTGAAATACGAGTTTTTTCTTATCAGGAGCTTGGTCAGGCGCTGGAGTGGGCTGCTGGAAGTTCGTAATAAATGTGAGTCTTGTTTTTTCAGGGAAGATTTTATAGTATACGGACATATGAAATATACCCACTGTCTTTCTATCTATTTGTACACTTTGTAAGTGCGTCTCAAAGAGAATACCAAAGTTTATTATGTCTCCAGAACTCTCCGAATATCCAATGAATCGTCGCCAGTTTTTATCAATGTCCGCCGCAACCGTTGCAGCTCTATCTATACCAAGCATCAGTTTTGGTGTAAGCAATCCTCGTAAACTCTCTTTTTATCATACCCATACCAGACAGAAGCTAGATGTTTGTTACGGCAGTTCAGAGTGTTATGAACAAGGTGCTTTGGAAAAGATAGATCATTTTCTCAGGGATTTCAGAACCGGTGAGGAGTATCCCATTGATTTGAAGCTGCTTGATTTGCTCAGTTCAATCAGAGAAAAATTGGGGGGACATGGAACCTTTGAAGTAATTTCAGGATTTCGTTCATCAAAAACGAATCAGCAGCTTCGTAACAAAAGTTCTGATGTTGCAAAAAAAAGTCTGCATATGGTCGGGAAGGCGATCGATATAAGGATGACCGGAGTGCCAATTCGTAAAGTTCAGATATGTGCACTTGATATGAAGTACGGTGGTGTCGGGTTTTACGGTAAATCCAACTTTATTCATCTGGACACTGGTCGTGTTCGATACTGGTAGGTTCTTTTTTACTGGTTATGAAAAGTTCTGCATAATCTGCCAAAACCACCGGGAACAGTGCCGGATGACCAGTACACTTTTCCCTGTTTGTAATCCACAAACCAGTATCCAGTGGGTTTGCGTTTTGTTGAGACGAAAATAAAGGGCTGTTCTTTGGAAAAACAGGGCTGCAGATAAAGACCTTTTGGGTTAGCACTGTTTTCCATAAGAGACATTGCTTCTTCAACTGTTGGAAACCGCCAGTCATGGTATCCAGCAAAACCCTTTTCATTGAGCTCTGCTACATTATGATTCATTTTGCGGATTGAGCAGAGATCCAATCCTGATCGTTGCCACATGAGTCCTGTTGTTCCATCTATCACCGTGAGAATATCATCTTCGCGGCTCACCAGAGAGTTGCTGAATATACCATCAGGGTTTAGTCGTTTGTCATAAAAGTTCCATTTTTTGATCGCTTGTTCAAGTTGATCTTCTTGTAAGCTGCACTGTTCAACAGGGAGGAGTATTCTTTTTCCAGGGGATGTGTTTTCTCCAAACGACGGGAGCGGATCTCCAAAATCTTCAAGTTCATCCTCTTTTCGTAATGTTGGAATGAGATGGGGACTGTTTTCCTGCTCCACCACTTCACTGATAAGCCATTCTTTCAAAGCCGTATCCACAGGGAAGTTATCTTTTGAGGAAAGAGGGCTGCCATTGTTGAGGATACAATCATTCATCATGGAAAGCGGTGCTTTAATCTCAGCGAGAATGTTGACATGACGTGTCCCACGTTCCATGAGATAGAGTTTTGGTTCATCTCCATAATTATCGACGAAGAAATAACAGATCCGCTCATCGGTGTTTGTCAGGTCATCACGTAGACCCTTTGCAGTGAATGTGCAGAAGGCAAGATCCGGTGTCATTTCCCATTCTATATTGGCGGTGGTGGAACTGCTCAGTTTCAGTTGGCTAAACATATCATGCTCCTTCTATGAATGACGGAATCGTTTCTTCTCGGGTTTTTAGTATTAACAGTGAGGGCATGAACAGAAGCTTATCACAATGAGAACTATTGTCAACTGGAAACGGAGGACCTATTGCTATCGTAAATCAACTTGTCAGAGTTCTGTAAATTTCAGGAATTCTTAGGGGAAGTTTTCGTACATTATTAATGAAAATATAATTGGCGGGGCCATACATATGCTTCATGTAATCCTTTGCCTGATGATCAATGGTTATGCAGAAAGGGTGAATGTCTGCAGTCTTAGCCTCAAGCAGAGCATGACGGGTATCTTCGATTGCATATTCTCCCTTGTAGTCATCGTAGTCTTCAGGTTTCCCATCGGTCAGGGTGATTATAAGGCGCACCTTGGCATCGACGTCCTGGAGTAAATTTGTGGCGTGGCGAATGGGTGGCCCCATCCTGGTATACTCACTGGGGGCAATAGAGCCGATGCGCTCTTTTACAGCATCGCCATAGGGTTCTGTAAGATGCTTCACATGGAAAAGTTCGCAGCGGGAACGCCGCATTCCTGAAAATCCGTAAATTCCATAACGGTCGCCAAGGACTTCCAGGGCTTCTGCCATAAGAACCAGAGATTCCTTGAGGGCATTGTTGACCCAGCCTGATGTTGAGTTTGACATATCCACAAGAAAGATGACCGCGATGTCACGTTCATCACGTTTGAGACGAATAAAGAGGCGATCTGAAGAAGAGATTCCAGCCCTTGAATCAGAGATGGATTCAACTAAGGCATCAAAATCAATGTCATCTCCTTCGCGTTGACGTTTCACAAAACGCTCCTGACTGCGCATCATTTCAAACTGATGCCGAAGGCGGGTGGTGAGTCCGTGGTAAGTGGCAAGTGTATTTTGAATAAAGGAAGAATGAATAGGCTTGAGATCCTTGAGATGAAGAGAGCACCAGTTTTTACGATAGCCTTGCCTGCGATGGTCCCATTCATCATAGAGCAGAGTGTCAGCAGCTTGTTGTGATGCGTCATCATCTTGGCCAGTCACATTCTGTTCAAGCATGTCCTGGCCGGCAATTCCGGCTGCTGCAGAAAGAAACTGCACTGGGAGTTGTCCGAATTCCTCAAGGAATTTCTTACTGAAGTTTTCCAGTTCTTCAGGTAGCTGTACTTCTTCATTGTTGATTGTTACCAGTACAGGAGCATCCTTTTTACGATCGACAGTCTGGGCAAATTCGCTGTCCATGATCATGGTGATATCTGATTCGGCAAGTCCTTTTTCTGATGTGTCTCGTACATCTTCCTTGAAGATATCAGTAAGTTCTTTTTGAGACAGTGAGAGCAGGTGCGCAGCCATCATATCAACGAACTGCTCACCCATCTTTTGTTCGCGGATTTTTCTGGCGTTGTTGACGGCAGTTAATTTGAAAACACCTTGAAAGAGATAGGGGCTGATCGGCTCGTACTCACTGTTTTCAATATCCAATTTTGAATACAATTTTGTGGTGAGAATGGCAGAATCGTGAGCTGATGCATACCCAAGACAGAAGTTCTCGATTTCTGTATCGTCAAGAAAAGCTGTTAATAGGCCTTCCATATCTCTTTTGTTGACGAGTAGAACCCGTTGCAGGTCATGCAATAAGTGGGAGGCATGTTTTTGCAGATGAGGAAAAATCTGGTTTTGGGCTGCTCGGATAAGGCCTGGTAATTCGTTTTCCAGAAAAATTCGTACCCGGATAGATTCGAGGGTATGGAAAATGTCTCGTGCGAGCAGTGGCTCTTCGAAACTTTCAATAAAAGATTGGAGCCAGAATCCTTCTGTTGTTTTTGACTGTTGCAGAATGGTGTCAGGAGCGTTGTTTATAAAACTTTTACAGGTAATAAAGCCCCATTGAAAAGTAAGAATAAATTTATAGAGAAGAAAGTTGTCGTTATTGTCTTTAAAGAGGTTGAGTTCCGCAGGTACGAATATGGATGAAGTGTCCGTGTAAATCTGCCTGTCCTGACTGATGTTGAGTTCGTTTCTTGCTATGCCTCGAATATAAGGAAGCAGCTTCTTCTCAACAGATGTAAGGCTTAAACCTCCGGTTCCTGCAAGTTTCAGGAGATAGGCTTGAATATCGTCCTGCATAAAACGTTGAGCAGTGCGAAGTCCGTCGGTTTCATAGTGATCAAGGGTAATACCTATCCAGCGCGGGATCTGCTCAAGGCTCAGATGCTCTAATGTTTTAGGGAGTAAACGCAGAAAATCAAAACAGAGGGAATGGGAAACCGGCCAGATAACAGGAATGTGACCAAGAATTGCCTCGCAGGTGACATCACTTTCATCGATAAGCGGATCAAGTACCTCTTCAACATCCCATTCATTTGGAATGTCAGGTGCAACAAGGTCATAAAAGCGTTCTGTGAGAAGGGCAAGTTTCATAGAAGTGCTATTTTGCTGAGGTTATCAGAATATTGAACTGACCATTTCCTGTAAAGCTGCAAGGAGTTCCGGATCATCGCTTAATGGCTCAATCAGGGCAGCACGACAGGCGGTATGAATGTCGATTCCATCCTGTACGAGTTGCCCTGTCTGGATCAGCAAACGAGTTGAAGCACCTTCGGCAAGCCCTGATTCTTTCAGACTTCGAGTCATTCCTGCAAGTTTCACAAGAGAATCAGCCATCTTTTTATCAATGCCACCCTCTTTTTGAACTATTTTTGATTCCATGTCGGGATCAGGATAATCAAAGGATATGGCCACAAACCGTTGACGGGTGGATGGCTTGAGATCCTTTAGGACGCTTTGATAACCCGGATTGTAAGAAACACTGATCATGAATTCGGGAGGGGCACTTAGAAGTTCGCCAAGTTTCTCCACAGGAAGTTCTCTGCGATCATCGGCAAGTGGGTGAATTACCACTGTGGTGTCTTTTCTGGCTTCGACTATCTCATCGAGATAACAGATGGCTCCTGCCCGGACTGCAAGTGTTAAAGGGCCGTCTGTCCACACTGCTTCGCCTGAACGAATGAGGAAACGACCAACAAGATCG
>DAOWDZ010000099.1 GCA_030638765.1 Desulfocapsa sp. | reverse complement strand
TGAATAACACCAGAAAGAGCAGAGTCAAGTTGCAGGACTATAGGAAGTTGGATGGCACCAACATTTAAGCTTGCGAAAAAGAAGGCAAGAAAAGGTACAAAGATGATTCTGTATCCTGCCAGCATGACAAGTAAAAGCGCAAGGTATCCATAACCACTCGATATCGATGGGATAAGGCGATGATAGACAGCCGTTACCTGAAGGAATCCGGCAAGACCTGCCCAGGCTCCTGCGGTTAGGAATGATTTGAGGTAAAAATTTTCCGGAGAAAGGTTATAGAGCAATGCTGCTTTCGGGTTTTGCCCGATAGCTTTTAATTTTAGACCCAGCCTGCTTTTTTCAAGAAAAAGCCATGTTATTGTTACAATAGCAACGGTTATGACAAGTCCCATGATTGCCACTCGCCATCCCTGGGGAGTTTTGAGCCAGTATTCACGGCCTAAAAGTTCAGTTCCGCTCATCGAGGCTATCCCGGGTCGTTTCCAGGGGCCAAATATCAGCCAGAGAGTGAAACTTTGGGCAACAAAATTGAGACCAAGGCCTCCAAAAATCTCATGGACACCACCTCGTGTTTTCAAGAGCCCGGCAAGTAATCCCCATAATCCACCACCCAGCATGGATGCAAAAAAAGCCAGAATGAGGGTGAAAGTGGGATTTTCGATGCCAGTAATACGTAAGGCAGCCATGGCACTGATTGCACCCATTGTCACCTGTCCTTCAATTCCGATATTCCAGAGTTTGGCTCTAAATGTATAGAGTAGTCCACAGGAACAGAGCGTGAGAGGGATCCAGACAGAGAGCACCTGACTAATTTTACTGGTGGATGCAAAGGCACCAAGCCATATATGTCGAAATGCTTCAAGAACAGGAGCTCCTGCAATCAGGAGAACGAGTGCTGTAAATCCAAAGACAAGAATGGCTCCAATGAATAAATCGAGACTGATTTTTTTCATTGAACAGTCTCTTGTATGCCGATCATTGCTGTCGCGATGATATCATGGTTTGTGTCTGTAATGGATTGATCAAGAACGATTTCACCATCATGGAAGATAAGAATACGGTCACTGTAGTGGAGGATTTCGTCGAGTTCTGGAGAAGAAAAAAGGATGGTCGTTTCCTGGGGTAACGTTCTTCGTAGATGATCCCAAACCCATTGACCTGAACAAATATCGAGGCCTCTTGTGGGGTTTTCAAGGAGCAAGAGGCGCGAGTGTGGATTAAGGAGGCTGAGGAGAAGTCGCTGCTGATTCCCTCCTGAAAGTTCCTTAACAGGATTTTCTTTCTTTCCCTTTATTGAAAACGTTGAGATACCTTTTTCGGCCAACTGGTCTGCTTTTTTTTGAGATCGCCAGAAAACATCATGGTCGCTCTGTAAACAGAAATGATCACTTATTGATAAATTGGCAAAGAGTGCTTCTCCGAGCCGATCAGCAGGGATAAATGATGTCTTGAGTTCCTGGGCTTTACGGCAGGCTGTTATATTTTTAGGAAGTTTTCTGCCAAAAAGTATTGTGTTACCCTTCTTGGGGATAGCAAGACCTGCGGCAAGGTGTAAGAACGTAGATTGACCGGCACCGTCAAGTCCTGCAAGCCCAACGATCTCACCTTCTGCAATGGTGGTATTGCAGTTGTGCAGTCCTTTGCGCTCTCCTGTGGCTTCAATGTTCTCCAGGGTGAGTATCTGTTCCCCTGTCTCTCTTGGTACCATCGTGTTTTGCTGTTGAGGGACTGATCCAAACATGGCAGTGAGAAGCTCCGGTAAGTTGAAAGGGAGCGTACTGTGAAGGGTAATACGTCCCTGACGCAATACGGTAACGTCACTGCAAAGGCTAGCAATATCTTTAAGCTTATGAGAGACGAGCAAGACAGTCATCCCTTCAGCAGTCAGTTGTCTGAGAGCCTGAAACAGCTCCTTTTTCTGAGCTGGGGAAATACCTGTTGTTGGCTCATCAAGGATGAGTACATTTGTTTTGCAGTGAATTAATCGTAAAATTTCAATTTGCTGTCGTTCACCAATGGTGAGAGATCCAACCATTCTGTCAGGATCAACATGGAATTGAAATTGGACAGCGAGGTTTTGCAGAGCAAAGCGTAAATCTGTACGGTTTTGTCTGGGGCTGCCAAGTGAGAAATTTTCAAGAACTGTCAATGGAGTGAAATCCATTGGTTCCTGATAAAGCATTCCAATCCCTAATTTGGAAGCTTCTCCAGGAGTCTTGAGTGGTGTTTCTTGCTCGTTGATAAAAATTGAACCACTTGATTTTGCCTGATAGCCGGTAAGGATTTTCATCAGTGTTGATTTACCGGCACCATTTTCACCTATGATTCCGTGGATGGTTCCGGATTGCACAGTAAGACTTACGTCCGTAAGTGCTTTAACGGATCCAAAACTTTTGGAGATGTTTTGTAAAATTATTTCCACAGATCTCAGCGTGTAGGGGGAGAAATATCCGGAGGTAGCTTCACTGGATCAGACGAGTATTGACTTCCATATGGAGGCACTCTCTTTTTCGAATATACGACAAGTTCGTTTTGGGGAAATTGTCGCCTGCTTTTTATTTGGATGTGCCTTCCATACCTTCGAAGAGTTGAGGCAGATTCCAGATTTGCTCGTCGGTGGCGGTTTCGTTTTCTTTCAGGAAAACAGATTTATCCTGAAAATTGAGAGGGCCTGTGAAAAGTGATATTGATCCATCGGCAAGGCCTTTTGTAAAGTCAGCCAGTTGTGTTGTTACCTCCGGGGCAACGGCTTCACCGTTCAGATAGGCAACGGTCGAGGTCATAGGATTGTTTATGTCAGCCCAGTCAGGACCAAGCCACAGCCATTCTTTTTTCCAGGTGCCACTTTTTGCACTGTTAATAAAATGGGCAAAACCGGAATACCAGTTAAAGTAGGGGACACCAAGACAGGCTTCCGGGGCAGTCTCGCAGGCACCTTCATAGTCGTAAGGAATGGCACTGACATCGGCGCCTTCTTTTTTCATCTGGCCTGCTACAATTAATGCTTCGGTGGTGTCGAGCCCTGAAATAATAACATCTGCTCCAGAGTCAAAGAAGTTTTTGGAGACCTGTGTCGGATCGGAGGTAACACCTGGAATATTGAACCAGAAACCAATCCAGGAAACTTTAAAGGTAAGATCAGCTGGATCTTTTTTAAGAATCTTCGTCCAGGCATATTTTGCGCCAAGATAACAGGCAGCAGTCAGACGTAATGTTTCGTTGTCAATGAGAGGGCCGAGGTAGCCAATCTTTCCTGTTTTGGTGGTTAATGCTGCGACAAAACCAGCCATCATCTGTCCATATTCCATTTTACCCATGAGATTGGAGAGATTCTTTGGTGATTTCGGATCCAGGGCATCGTCACCGGAGATGTGGAGGAAATTAACATCAGGATGATACATCGCGGCTTCATGGATACCATCTGTCATATCGCTGGAGTTGCCGATGATGAGTTTAGCGCCCTTTGAAATAAGATCATCAACCAGGAAAGGAACCGTGATGCCGGGACGATCAGCAGGGTTGACCTTGTAGATATAGATCATTTTACTGCCAGGGATGTGCTCCTCAATCTGTTTACCCGCTTCATAATGAGCCTGGCTCCAACCATGATCGTTGATGGGGCCGACCATGAGCAGGCCGAAAATAAATTCATCGTCAGATGCCTTACTTTGCACAGGGCATAGCAGAAGTGTAACGGCTGTGATAAGCGTTAATATACTAACCATTGATGGCTTTTTCATGATGTTCTCCTGATGTGAAATTTAGTGCAATAGATCGTGTTCTTCAGCTGAGTCTATGTCGACGGGTGGTATTATAAGCTTATATCTGGCACCAAGCAGGCGTACTGTTTCCATAAACGTTGAGGGCATGGGCAGGTCGCGCTCCTTGTCTAGTATGCCAAAATTATCCGCCTGTTTCAGGACATGGCTTGAATCAACGCCCTCCTGATTATCACAAAGTGTCTGGATGCGGAGAGCATCGGCAACCGAGGCTGTTATGTCTGGCAGATCAGTGCTCAGGCTCATCAGTTCCTGTTCGATTGTGCCTTGATGAGTGTTCCGAAATGTCTGGAATTTCTCTTCTGTGTTGTGAGAGCCAAATATTTCATTTGTGATGGCACCTGCAAGCATGGTTTGAGCAGAGGCATCAAGTTCGGGATGTTTTTTAAGGATAACAGCCTTGAGTTCCTTGAAAAAAATCATCTGAATTATCGCGATTCCTTCCCGAAGGATGGGAATGAGACGAGAGTCTTTATTCGTGTTTTCCTGATCCATTTTTACTCACATTACAACCTTGACAGCTGCATGGTTTTTGAGGTGTTGATAGTATTTTTGCCGTGTTTCGTCATCATCCACAACCAGTTCTATGTTAAGACTGCAGTATTTCCCACCTGAGCTTGTATGAGAGAGGCTTATCAGGTGTTCCTTGTCGCCCACTATTGTTTGAATAGCTCGCCTTAGTTCCTTTTCGTCAATACCAATTACTTTATAAATCCAAGAGCATGGGTATTGGATACTTGGTTTTTCTTTACAGGAAAATGGTTTTGGAAAAGGATCTATGTTCATTGAATGTATATTGAAAGAAGAATAGTTTACTATATATAATAGTTAGTGAGATTACATGAGTTTTAACGAGCCATGCACCAAGAGTCAAGGTAAAGGGGATAAAATCCAGTCTGTTTTGTCATTTTGTGGGTGCTGGTATCAGAGGAGGTGGCAGGAAATATTCATCTGAAACAAAACTTGTGCTATGTTAATAAAATATCAGCTGAAAATATAACCCCCTTTTTTCTAAAGAGCGTCCAGAGAAGTAATACGCAACTACTATGATGAGACAGAAAAGCACAGTACTTTTAGTTGATGATATTCCAGCTAATATCAAAATTCTTGTTGGTGCATTACGTGAGAGTTATCGTCTTATCATCGCTACGAGTGGGCCCGATGCCATAAAAAAGGCCAATGAAATGAAACCGGATCTCATTCTGCTTGATGTGGTGATGCCTGAG
>DAOWDZ010000012.1 GCA_030638765.1 Desulfocapsa sp. | reverse complement strand
TTTGTTCTTTACTGCTGCGCCATCTTTTTTCTGTTTGTCCTGATTGTAAACGCAAACTTTTTTTCGATGGGTGTGGAGGAGGAATCACAACTTTATTTAACTTCAGAAAAACAGTTGTTTCTTGATAAATCAGACGCCTTTATTTTATCCAATAGTGCTGACTTCAAGTTATCCGCACAAAATCATACCTTTGCACCGTTCTTTTTCTCTCCCTTGGCCATAAACCACTGTAATAAAGAGTTATTAATGTCCATCAATGGAATTGGTCCTGGTTTAGCAGGAAATATCCTGGAAACCCGACATCAGATTGGATTTTTTTCAGTACCTGAAGATTTGCTGCAGGTCAATGGAATAGGCCCCATAAGGCTTCAAAAGTTCACCCCATATCTAAGCTTTATCAAGTGAGTGCGATATGAGCGGTAGTAAATCCTTTTCTCTACCAGAGCCAATAGTAGTGCTCGTCGGGCCAACAGCTATTGGTAAGACAGCTTTATCCATTAAGCTTGCAAAAACATTTGATTTTGAAATAGTGAGTGTTGATTCCATGCAAGTTTACAAATATATGGATATTGGTACTGCAAAAGTAACGGCTGATGAAATGGAAGGGGTAAGGCATCACCTAATAGATGTTGTATGTCCCGATGAACCTTTTGACGCTGGGATTTATGAAAAAACCGCATTAAAAGTAATACAGGATATCCAGGGTAGAGGGAAGAGGGCCCTCATTACCGGTGGCACTGGGTTATATCTAAATGCTTTAGTAAATGGTTTATCAAAAAAACTTCCTTCATTTCCAGATATCAGAGAAGACCTAGAGAAAGATCTGGAAAGAACTAACGCTCATGTATTACATGATACATTGATGGCAATTGACGGTATTTCTGCGAAAAGAATCCATCCAAACGATACCAGAAGGGTAATCAGGGCATTGGAAATTCACAAAGGAACAGGCAGGAAATGGTCATCTCTGATATCGGAGCATAAAGAGTTAAAAGAAGACAGATTTCCAAATATATTAAAAATTGGCCTTACCCGAAACAGAAAAGAATTATATGAGCGCATCGATTTAAGAAGTAAATTGATGGTTAAAAATGGATTGGAACAAGAAGTTTTAAAGCTCAATTCAAAAGGGTATGGTTTGAGCTTGAAGTCTATGCAATCCATAGGTTACAGCCATATGGCAAACTACCTTGCTGGTAACTACAGTAAGGAAAAAATGTTAGAACTCTTAGCAAGAGATACAAGAAGGTATGCAAAAAGGCAGTACACCTGGTTTGGAAAGATGAAAGACCTAAGCTGGCTGGAAACTGATAGTTCAGACCATTCGATGGGAATGATTGAGGATTTCCTTGTTAAGTGCTAGTTAATGATTGCATAATACAGCTAATCCTGAACGTTAAGTCCATGGACCGTTAAAAATAACACATTAAAAGATGACACCCGACCTAGAAAATCAAACTATTCGCCTTGCAAACGGTTCTATTTTGAATCCATTAATTGAGCGACTCTTGCAAAAAAGAGGGATAATTGGGGGCGAAACCATAACGTCTTTCCTTGAGCCAAAGTTAGCTGAATTGCCAAGTCCGTTCTCGATGCTGGATATGGATATAGCCGTCACCCTCATTGAAAAAATTATTCGCGACAGCGCTAGTATCATCAGGTATGTAGAGTACGATGTTGACGGGACAACGGCTACCGCTTTGTTGGTATTGTTTTTTAGATCATTGGGCGTGAACGTTGAATACCACATACCGAACAGATTGAAAGATGGATACGGTATACAGAAAGCTGGCTTAAAAAAAATAACCACGAACAACGTTGAAAAAAATACCCTTCTCATTACCGTTGATAATGGTATTTCTGCATTTGAAGCAATTAAATACGCAAAAGAGCGTGGTTACCAGGTCATAGTAACTGACCACCACCAACCAACAGCAGAACGAGTGGAGGCAGAGGCGGTCATCAATCCAAGTCAAAAATCATGTGAATTTGGAGATACGACATTGGCTGGCGTCGGCGTAGCTTTTTATTTAGCCATTGCCACAAGGTCACATCTCACCACAAAAGGTTTTTTTAATGACAAAATACAGGCACCAAACCTAAAGGGTTTCTTAGATTTGGTAGCAGTTGGAACTGTAGCTGACATGGTTCCTCTTGAAAAATTAAACAGGATCCTGGTGAAAGGCGGGTTTGAAGTATTGGCAACAAAGAGTAACTGTGGACTGGCTGCACTCTGTAGGGCCTGTAATTTAGATTCAAAGTTTATACGCTCAGAAGATATCTCGTTTCAATTGGCTCCGAAAATTAATGGGGCAGGTCGTCTTGGGCATGCAGATAAGGCTGTCGAATTATTTTTATGTGACGACAAGCGGCTTGCTGGAAACATTGCTAGAGATCTCGTCAAAAACAATGAAGTTCGCAGATCCATAAACATATCTGATTTTGTTAATGCTCAAGACGAGGTTGAATCGCTTGGATTGAAAGATCAGTATTCGATCGTGGTGTCTGGAAGTTATCATGTTGGAGTGGCAGGAATTGTTGCTTCAAATCTCGTTGAAAAACATGGTAAGCCAAGTATTGTTCTTTGCGATTTTGGGGATGGAACCCTAAAAGGGTCCGCACGATCTATTCCCGGCATTGATCTTTACCTGGCGTTAGAGCAATGCCAGGAAGCCCTAAGTGGCTTCGGGGGGCATAAAATGGCAGGAGGTATGAGTCTTGACAGTAAGAATATAGATACTTTCAGACAATTATTTGAAATAGCAATTGAAAAGCAATCACGACATAACGTCTTCGAAAAATCTGATTTGTTCGATGAGGACATTGAAATCAAGGAATTGTTCAAACCTGAAGTTCTGAGACAGTTGCATTTACTAGAACCATTTGGACAAGGCAATCCTCAGCCTATTTTCAGGGACAATCAATCGGGTTTCCATGAATTAGCGCTCCTGGGAAAGGATAAAAATCATTTGCGTCTCAGTTTTGAGAATGGAAACAGGCCAATTAAGGGAGTTGGGTTTGGGATGGGGGAATTGTTCGATCTTTGCAAATCTGAATCTCAAAAAGAAATTTACTACACTCCGAGTGTTAATTTTTTCAAAGGAAAGCGCAGTTGGCAGGTAAGGGTGACTAACATAGTTTTTGACCAATCGTAAATACCTGTATTCATGAGCACAGTAGATATTATACATAATATACATTATGCGACATTGCCTTATTTTGCAAAAACACATTAGCTTTCGCTGAGCACTGGATTGGCTTTTCTCAAAGGACCTTAGCTAATCGTGCCCTGCAGAAATCCTTAAAGAACTACTTTAACAAAAACGGAACCATATGACTTTAGCAATTTTTGATCTTGATAACACATTGCTCACTGG
>DAOWDZ010000041.1 GCA_030638765.1 Desulfocapsa sp. | reverse complement strand
TTCAACAAAAAAACATACCATGAACTACAAAACAAAATCAATATACATGACAAGTCAAATCGTCGACTTGTACATGAGTTACCACCTAACCGTAAGTGATTTATATTTTATAAATTAACTATTCATAGAATCTATAAACTCAGCATTATTCTCATGCTGTTTCAATTTGTCGAGAAGGAATTCCATACCACTGGCTGGATTCATCGAAGCCAACAATTTACGCAGTATCCAGACACGATTTAAAACCACTGGTTCCAGAAGTAAATCCTCTTTTCTGGTTCCAGACTTCTTCACATCAATGGCAGGATAAATTCTCCTGTCAGCCATTTTACGATCAAGGACAACTTCCATATTACCTGTCCCCTTGAATTCTTCAAAAATAACTTCATCCATACGACTACCAGTATCAATAAGAGCAGAGGCAATAATTGTTAAACTTCCACCCTCTTCGATATTTCTGGCCGCTCCAAAAAAACGTTTTGGACGATGTAGGGCGTTGGCCTCAACACCACCGGATAGAATCTTTCCGCTGGAGGGTGTTACAGTGTTGTACGCTCGGGCTAGTCGAGTGATACTGTCGAGTAAAATAACAACATCCTTTTTATGTTCCACAAGACGTTTGGCTTTTTCAATAACCATCTCTGCCACCTGAATATGGCGCTGAGGAGGTTCGTCAAAGGTGGAACTCACCACCTCAGCCGTCTCAACAGTACGCTTCATTTCAGTAACCTCTTCAGGACGCTCATCAATGAGAAGGACTATAAGATAAACTTCCTTGTGATTCCTGGCAATGGCATTGGCAAGTTTCTGAATAAGTACCGTCTTACCGGTTCTTGGAGGAGCAACAATCAAACCACGCTGGCCTTTCCCAATAGGACACATCATCTCCATCAATCGCATGGAGTAGTTTTCGGACTCCACTTCAATATTAAATTTTTCGTCGGGATGAAGTGCTGTCAGATTACCAAATAGTGTTTTTTTCTTTGCAGCCTCAGGGGAATCAAAATTGATAGCCTCAACTTTGAGAAGTGCAAAATACCGCTCACCATCTTTTGGGGCACGTACAAGACCTTCAATAGTATCACCGGTTCTAAGCCCCAGTCGACGAATTTGCGAAGGAGAGACATAGATGTCATCTGGACCTGGAAGATAGTTGTAATCAGGTGCTCTCAAAAAACCAAAACCATCTGGTAGAATCTCTAAAACGCCAATCCCACGCATTTTTCCATCTTTATCAGCCTGAGCCTGAAGAATCGCAAAAATAAGCTCCTGTTTTCGCAGGGTATTCACACCTTCTACTTTGAGCGTACGTCCAAGTTTAACAAGATCAGCAATTTTCTTAAGTTTTAAATCAGCCAGGTTCATTACTTCAGTTCTCCGGTATAGGGGCTGTATGGTGATGGGGTTAACATTCGATTTTTTTTAGTCTCTATTTAATTTAACAGAGTATTTATTACGTATAATCTTATGTGCTTAATTTCTTAAACGAATATTTTGCAGGACATTTCTAGAACCATAGCAGACAATAGAAACTGCGATTGGATTTTCTCTGTTCTGTTTGATTAGTAAATAAGACGATATAGTAAAAAGATAGGATTATAAAGAAATGATTAAATAGTTTTGAATCGTGCCATTAACAAAAAATACACTATTTTTTATTATATAATTCAGCGAATAAGATTTGATATTTATCTGTATTGATATTTTGTAATAACTTTTTTTTCGGATCAATAATCTCAGGCAGGATTAACGTTTGATTGATTTCATAGTAAGGTTTCAGGAAATTACTGTCAAGACTTTTCCATCGTCCCTGAACCTTTTGTTGAAAATTGTTCTCTTTCAAGGACAAACTGCTTAAGTGCCACAATTGTAGTGTCAAAAGATGCTGAATTATCAATGACTCTATCAGCAAGTTTACACTTTTCTTCAAGAGACATCTGACTGATTATTCCAGCCATTGCCTCTTTTTCCGAAACATGGTCTCGCTTTACAATCCGGATAACACAAACATCAATATCTGCACTGACAACAAATGAATAGTCAAAATCATCCTGCCACCCGGTTTCAAACAAAAGAGGAACTTCAGCAATCAGATCGATGTTTTTTTTTTGAGCAGTACCAGCGGATTCACTCAACAATTCTCGTACCATTGGATGAAGTATAGAATCAAGGAGTTCACGGGTGCTATCATCGGAAAATATTGTGGTTCTCAGTAATGAGCGATCTATAGAGCCATCGGAAGAAAAGAATTCAGGGGCAAATAATTTGCGCATCTGCAGATAACCTGGATTTCCAATTTGAAGAAGATCACGACAGATATAATCTGCGCTTACATACATTCCCCCAAGCAGTTCGGCCAATTTTGTAGCCACACGACTTTTGCCCGTGCCCATACCTCCAGTTATTGCAATATTCAAGAAAACTCCTCAAATATGTCATATTCCTGCTCATGTAACTTCTCAAGAATTCCCACAAAATCAGACCATAGCGGGGCCGTAAAGGATAGCTTCTCACCAGTCATTGGATGAAAGAAAGAGAGACGATGAGCATGAAGCATCTGCCTTGGGTAATTTCTTGTGTTACGCGCTCTTCCGTAGAGGGTATCACCAGTTACAGGATGACCCAGAGATGCCATATGAGCACGAATCTGATGAGTCCGCCCTGTTTCAATTTTAACACGTAAAAGACTGCATCCCTCATGAAACTCTTCAAGAACCTGCCAACTACTGGCGGCATAACGCCCTCTACCCTCTTCACAAACAGCCATTTTTTTACGATTAACAGGATGCCTGTTAATGGGAGCAACAATACGTCCGTCTTTAGAATGTAAAGTGCCGTAAACCAAGGCAATATATTCCTTATCAACCGTCCACTCTTTAAAGGCATCAACCAAGACCCGATGACATTCTGCTGTTTTTGCAACAACCAT
>DAOWDZ010000081.1 GCA_030638765.1 Desulfocapsa sp. | reverse complement strand
CTTTTTCTGGAATTCATCACTGTGGAATACAGCAGTAAGAAAAATAATGGGAATATGGGCTGTTTTTTTATTCACCTTGATGAGTGTTGCTGCCTCAAAGCCATCCATCTCCGGCATTTGGATATCAAGCAGGATCAGATCCACTTCCTGATTTAAGAGAACAGCGAGGCCGTCCATGGCACTTGTTGACTGAATAATGTTGATATCGTCAATCTGTTCCAGGATAGCGCTCAAGGTAAAGAGATTGTTTTCATTGTCATCTATACAGAGGATTGTGAACATTCGTTTTTTTCCTTATATCTTTTGAAATACATTTTTCCGTAACGTCTTGAAGTAGTGTTCCTGCTGCAGACCACTTATGTTTTCATTCTCTCCGATTATTAAATATCCACCAGTTGTTAATGAATTCTTGAGGAGTTGCAAAACACTATCCCGCAGATAACTGTTAAAATAGATAAGGACATTGTTACAGAGAATAAGGTGAAAAACATTCATACTTTCTTCCATGACCAGGTTATGCCGAAAAAAGAAAACATGATCGGAAAGTACAGAATCCATAGAGAAGAATCGATCTTCCCTGTGGATATAGTTTTTGATTCCTGTCTTACCCAGGCTGCTTTGAAGGTTCGTCTCAAATTCCTGAACCTCCGTTAAGGAGTAGAGTCCATTGTTGGCAATGGTCAGACTGTTTTTATTGATATCGGTGCCATAGATGAGGCAGTTCTGCAGGATGTTTTCATGCTGGGCAAGGATCGCCATTGAGTAAGCTTCTTTTCCCGTTGAAGAACCGGCACTCCATATTTTCACATGATTGTTTTTTCCAATCTTCGGCAGAATTTCATCTTTAATGTAACGCCAGGTATTAGGTTCACGGAAAAAATGTGTGGTTGAAATGGATAACTCCATCAGGAGCCGCATGAATTTCTGTTTATGGTTTATACTACTGATAAAGAAGTGGCGTCGACTCAGACAGTTATATTTGGCAACCGTTGCATCTATTCGCCGTTCAACACTTTCCAGTATATAATTCCGGAAATTATATTCGTAGAGCGTATTGATGGCTTTGAAATACTCCTGCAGCAGATCCTCATCGGAGGTGGTAAACAGAGGCAGAAGTTGATTGATTTTTTCGACGGTGGCTTCAATATGAAACTTGCCATTCTTCTTGATGTTTTTGAGAAGATCTTTGGCTTCACACTCCTCTTCATCTTCAATGATGATGGGCATGTCTTTTGATGTAGCATACTTTGATCCCTGCACACCATCGCTACTGTACCCGCAAAGGATGATCCCCAGACCACTTGGGCCATATTCATCGGCAATGGAAGAAAGGATCACATCAATTGACGGTCTGGCATAACAGACATCCTCATCCTGTGTTAACGTGAAGGCGCCGTTTTTAATACGGAGATGATGATCAGGTCTGGCAAGGTAGATCACACCACCATTAATCTCCATACCATCTTTTGCATACTGTACCTTATAGTTTGTAAGGGCCTGCCAGAGTGAGTCCTGGATTAGTTTGCCATCACGTGGAATATGCTGAACAATGCAGATGCTCAGGTGTGGAAACAATGGAAGTTGAGTGATGATTTTTTTGATTTTATCGGTGGAATCTGCAGAACCAGTTAAGACGATCATTCTGGTTTGCGAGAGAGCCTTGAGACGACAAAAGAGATTACTGTCCTTTACATGAAGTGTTCGTAATTCAAGTTTGTTGAGATAGGTGGAGAGGAAAATTTCATTGGATGTGATCCTGATGGCCTTTTCCTGGCACAATTCCACAAGTTTTCGGACAACTTGTTCCGTTACGATAAAAATATTTATAAATGAAACTTTTTTTACAAGTGGCTGAGATAGAGCCTGGATGATCTCATTGTCATCGTTTCTCTGGAGAGGGCCAACTATCTCAACAATTTTATAATCTGATTCTATGTACGTTTTAATCAGCACTGCTTAACTCATCTTATCAATCCACAATCTGCTTAGCTGTGTCAGTGTGTTCTCGTTTATGGGTTTTGTGACATAGTCATTGGCTCCGGCATCAAGGCATTTTTGTTTGTCTTCGGCCATGGCTTTTGCGGTAACCGCGATGATCGGGATTTTGTCATAGATCGTATCGTTACGGATTTTTTCCATGGCCTCATAGCCATTCATCTTGGGCATCATGATATCCATGAGAATCAAATCAATCTCTTCATGATTGTTCTTTAATATGTCGAGTGCTTCAAGGCCGTTGAGGGCATGCAGTGTATTGGCACCTGCTTCCTGGAAAAGTGCAGAGAGGGTGAAAATATTTCTCGAATCATCATCCACCAGTAAAATGGTATTTTCTGTGAAACTGTATTCCACAGTATTTGCGGGTGTTGTCTCAGTTCCATTTTTTGGGAGATCATGGGTGGAAATCTTTTCAAGCAGAACAGGTGAGGTGGTTACTGGTGTAACAATTTTTGTTTTAATTGATGTGTGAGATTTGGGGATGGACAGGGTGAAAGTGCTGCCGTGTCCCTTTTTACTCTCAATCTGTAACTCACCACCAAGCAATTCTGCAAAACGTGTGCTGATGGAGAGCCCGAGGCCTGTGCCGCCGTATTCACGACTGACGGTACCATCAACCTGCTTAAAGGCCTCAAATACCTGGGCCAGCTTGTTTTCTGGAATACCAATTCCCGTATCAATTACGGCAAAATTCAG
>DAOWDZ010000192.1 GCA_030638765.1 Desulfocapsa sp. | reverse complement strand
TGGCTGTTCCCATTGCCATTCTGCTTTCGTGTCTTGAGGCCTTGATAAAACTCTCCTTTGTAGCAGAGTGTCGATTTGCAGGACAGTAGGTATGAGAACGACCACAGGATAGATATTATACCGTTCACACAATTCGAATATTTTATCTAAAGAGTATTTGGTATACCCAAGGTGTTTTTCTAGTTTCCCACTCTCTTTTTGGTAAAGAAAAAGTCTCTTCTGTTCAAGATTTATCAACTCTTCTCTGGATAAAACTCTGCAAGTGTCACAATAGCTGTCGGCAGGATGATATATTCGCCCCTGATAGTGTCGTCCTTTCTTTAGAAAGCTATTCAGCCATGAAAGGAAGTATGAATAACTATAATATTTGCGCGCCTTGCTTTGAAGTATGTCATCTCCGATAAATATGGAAAGTAGGAGGACATCGGGATCAAGTTCAAGTCCTTCACGGGCAAAAATGGCCAAGGATTGACTAAGCCCGATACCGGGCAGACCAAGGTTAATAATTTCTATTTCTGGTGTGACTGGTCTAAGTTTTTTCTCCAGTAATCTAATATAGCTCTTTGAGTAGGGAACGTTTCCAAATGTGAAAGAGTCTCCCAATGCCAGAATTCTAATGCTATCCTGCTTCTTTTCTAAAAACTCAGTGTTTTTATATCCTTTAGAATTTAGATGGAAGTTGTAATCCTGACCATTGGCAACCCCTTTTGCACTTTCATAGGATTTTGAATAGAGAATTTTTTCCGGGTTAGATGCAAAATAAAAGCGCATGGATATTTCTGTCAGACCAAGAATTAGGCATAGTAGACAAAATAGTAGGAAAATGATCTTCAAAGGATTGATTTTTAGTGGTAAATTCATCATTAGTGTGTGAGGTTTTGTTGATTAGCTCTGGATTTCGATACAATGGTTAACATGTTTTCTAAAATAAAAAATCACAGAAAACCACATTATACATAGACATGTGGCCTATTTTACACATACAATTAATATCAGGGGTACACTTCTATTTAAAATTAAATTAAATTTACTAACCGGCAAAGACGATAAGTCTTAAATGTGTGAGATATCACTGAGCTAAACTAAACAGGTAGCCTACCTTTTTGGGTTCAGTTGCCAAGTTATTTTATAACAATGGAGACAACAATGAAAAAATATTTACTGTTAAAGACTCTTGTCGGGATGTCATCTCTGCTTTTAGCGCTGTCGAATTTAAGTATGGCCAGCGATTCTTTTAAAGTGAAACCTATGAATAAAAGAGAGAATCCTGGATTCTATCAAGTAGTTCCCGGTGAGATCATTGTTAAATTCAAAAGTGGTGTAGCTGAGGGTGACATTAACGCCATAAATAAGGGCTTGGGTGCAAAAATAAAAAAAGAAAGTTACAAAAAAGGAAAATTTAAAGTTTTGAAGTTCAATAGCAATAAATCTATTGATAAAATGATTGCCAGTTACAAAAGAAATAATAAAGTAGAATATGCCACAGCGAATCTCATCTGTAGTGCCCAATTCACCCCCAGTGATCCACTTTACAAGTATCAGTGGAATTTTCAAAATGGAAAATATGGTGGAATAAACATGGAGTCAGCATGGGACTTAATGCCTGGTGACACTAATACTGTGGTGGTCGCTGTACTTGATACTGGTGTGAGATCTTATCTGTCAGATTTTAGTACTACAACCTTTTCAGAAGGCGAAGATTTTATAAATAACGATTCTGATCCCGATGACGATAATGGGCACGGAACTCACGTTGCTGGAACGATTGCTCAGTCGACTAACAATCAAGATACGGAAGGTTATATTGGAGTGGCAGGTATTGCATACAATACTACTATTATGCCGGTGAAAGTTCTTGATATGGTTGGTAGTGGGAGTACCGAGTCATTGGCTAATGGTTTGTATTGGGCCACAGCCAATGGTGCTGACATTGTCAATATGAGTCTGTCTTTTCCGCCTGGCGTAACTTTTGAACAAATACCAGCTCTTACAGCAGCTGTCCAAGATGCCTATAGCAATGGAGTTACAATCATAGCAGCGGCAGGTAACGATGGGATAGGAATTGTAAATTATCCTGCCTTATATCCTGAGGTTATTGCCGTTGGAGCCACAACGTATAATGAAAAATTAGCGTCCTATTCAAACTATGGTGTTGGCCTTGATATCACAGCGCCGGGTGGCGATACAAGTAAAGATTTAAATAGGGATGGGTTTGGCGATGGCATACTTCAGCAAACCTTTGATCCTTTAACAAATACGGCTGGGTACTGGTTTTTTCAGGGTACTTCGATGGCGTCTCCACACGTTGCAGGCGTAGCAGCATTGATAATTGCAAAAAATGGAGACATCGGGCCGGATCAAGTCCGAGAAATTTTACTGACATCCGCATTAGACATTGGTATTTCCTACGGACCAGGGCTAGTTGATGCAAGTGCATCACTGCAGGATGAAATAGCACCACCAGATGTCAATCAACAGCCTGTTGCTGACCCGGGAGGAGAATACTACAGCGAAGATGGTTCTGTGTCTTTTGACGGAGCAGGCTCAGCAGACCCTGATGGTGATGCATTGGAATTCGAATGGGATTTTGGTGATGGCGGCGCTACCGGTAATGGTGAGACAACATCCCATGAGTACAGTCAAACCGGCACTTATACTGTCACACTCACAGTATACGATGGTGAGGTGTTTTCAGACCCCGCAACCACTACTGCAAATGTGATACTTCCTAACGAGGAGCCACCAGCTCTTCCTCTTGATTGTACCGACTTCCTGGAAGATGAAGATACATGTGTATCCTATCCGGAGGAATGCCGCTGGCACCCCAGGAAAGGCTGCTTGAACCGTAATTAGAAAACCAGGAAACAAACTGGCTCGGGCTGAATTTGGTAGTAAATCATATCAGCTATGAGCCAGTTCAATTTTATATTATTGCGACTGCTTTCTACACTAACCGCATCATCCTTCTAGCAACACTCAATCCCCGTCCCCTACTATACAAACATTGCATAGCCAGTAGCACCGACCATCAGGGTAACCATCACACAGTTAATCCCAAATAATAGACGCTTCGAACGTATCAGGCGTGGAATAAGTGCACCAGCCGCACACCATGAACTGTGAAATACCAGCAATCCGACCAGAAAACACAATACAAAGATGGCAATCTGCGGGGCAAGCGGCTGTTCAGGTTTCATAAACTGACTGAATGCCACGATAGCCATGGCCCAGCTCTTGGGGCTTAAGGGATGAATCAGAAAACCTTCAAAAAATGAAAATTGTTTCTCTACATTCTTCGTTGTAAGCTGTAAAGTCAGGACCTTTCCCGCAAGATAGAGAATATAGATCAGCCCTGCAATACGCAGGAAGGTCGCCACGATAGGTGAAGAAATTATAATCTCACCCAATCCGCAGGCCACCAGAGTATCAAGAATAATACAACCCACCGCTGTTCCTATAAGAAATGGAATCGAACTTGAGAATCCAGTGGTTTGGCCAATGGCCATCATGGTGAGATTTCCAGGCCCCGGCGTACCCGTCATGGCAATAACAAATACGATAAAAGGAAGAAGATTGTCTAACATTGTGTAATCCTGTCGTGGATGAAATATTCAATATGATTTCTTTATAAGCAGGTATATTCTTGACATTGTGTGGTGTCAATGTAATTATTGTATGCATGACAATATGGACACCACACATACAAAGCAGCGATGCGCCTCTCTACAAGCAACTGGCAGATGGTATCGAGCATGATATCTTCTCTGGTCGGCTCCATGCCGGAGAGAAACTTCCCACACACCGTGACCTTGCTGATTTACTTGAAATGAACGTCACCACAGTAACCAGGGGCTACAAGGAAGCCGAAAGACGTGGTTTGATAGCTGGTACAGTTGGACGTGGCACCTATGTGACATCTGATGCTGGAATAAACTCAGCCATGGTCTCATGCGAGCCGCATGCACCCGGTATGATCGAAATGGGGCTGGTCAACCCTCTGTGTCAACTCGATCCGGATCTTGCAGCAGGGCTCAAAAGAATATGCCGTAGACGAGATGTCTCTGCTCTTATGCATTATTCTGATCCGGAAGGTCTTCCTGAGCACAAAGCTGTGGGAGCTGAATGGGCGAATCGGTATGGGCTCAAGGTAAGTAGTGACAGTATAATGGTCTGCTCTGGTGCCCAACATGCGCTTACCTGTGTCTTGAGCGGCCTTTTTTGCCCGGGTGATCGAATTGCCACGGACAGCCTGACATATCCGGGCATAAAAACACTGGCAGCTATGCTTGGTTTACGGTTGGTTCCGGTGGAGATGGATCAGTCCGGGATGCTTCCGGAAAGTCTGGATCGAATATGCAGACGAGAACAGATCAAAGGCTTATACCTGATGCCAGGTGTTCAGAATCCGACCACTGCAACCCTCTCTTTGTCTCGTCGTGACACATTGGCCGAAATTGTAGGCAGGTATAGCCTTATTGTGATTGAAGATGATGCTTATGATCTGACCCGTACCGGGGTTATCCCCTCGATAAGTTCTCTTGTACCCGACAATGGAATATATATAGCAGGAATTTCGAAGGCATTGGCAGCAGGTTTACGGGTTGGTTTTATGGTGGTTCCCAAAGAATTCAGAAAAGGCGTTCGTGAAGCGATATTAAATACCACATGGATGACACCACCGCTCAATGTTGAACTTGTAAGCATGTGGATAAAAGATGGGACAGCTGATAAGGTAATTGATTTAAAAAGAAACGAATCAGCAAGGCGTTTTGTACTGGCTGAAAACATCCTGCATGATTACAGTTTCACAGGTATGACAAGTGGTTTCTTTATCTGGCTAATCCTTCCTGCCCCGTGGCGTGGTCACGTGTTTGAACAACGCATGCGGGAACTTGGAGTAAATATCTTCGGAGCTGAAAGGTTCACGGTTGGAGATGCGTCGGCACCCGCAGCTGTCAGGATCTCCCTGACGGGTACACTATCCATTGAGGAATTGAGTGTGGGGCTGCAACTCATAAAAAGGGTTCTCGATGGTGAATTGCAAGGAAATACTCATATAACAATGTAGCTGTTAAAACAGAAGTATTATCAATACATATACAAAAAGGAGAAATAGTATGTCCAGGAAAAAAGGTCCTAAACATTACCGTCGTCTGCAAAAACGTTTCCCTGAGGTGCTTGATGCTGTACAGAACCTTGGTGCCACTGTTCGTAAGGCGGGCCCTCTTGATAATAAAACATCAGAGCTTATTCAACTTGGCGTTGCCGCTTCACTTGGTTCGGTGGGTTCTGTAAACTCTCACACAAGAAGGGCCCTTCAGGCTGGTGCAAGCGAGGAAGAGTTGCAGCATGCTCTACTCCTGCTTATTTCAACCATTGGTTTTCCAAAGGTTGCTGCAGCTCTTGCGTGGGTAGAAGAGGTATTAGATAAAGAATAGGTGGGTGAGTTGTTCAAAATTCACACCAATGTAAGGCCCTTTTCAAGGCATCCACATAACAACAAGGTGGAGTTAATCCACGTATGTTTTGAGAAAAATGAATTAATTTACTGTTTCTCATAAAAGACATTTTATGAGGCATCTTTTTCTTAGAGAGCGATACGGGAATTAATCCGGGTGTTGCTCGGAAATAGTGGTGTTATTGGCTACAAAGCAATGATTTATTGGATTTTAAAATAAAAAAAATAAAATCTGCTTCGAAGGTGACATAATGTATGTATTGTCAGCGAAGCCAAGAAAGAAACGAAATTAATCGGCCAAGGTGCTGTTATTGTGTAAAATTAATGATATTTCGGTTCTTTTGTTTTTATGTCTTTAAACATTTCCGGTTATTTATGATAAATTTATTGTAGTTATTATTTTAATTTTTTCTGTTAATTTTCTTTGGACTATGATTCAATAAAGTGTGAATTGCTCGTAATAATAGGGGTATATGTGGCAATGTCTGTTACCGTTGAAGATTAATTCTGTTTTCAACAGTCAGTATCGTTCATTGTCGCATTTATAATTCATTTCTAATAACAGGGAACAATATATGCAAATTCAGTGTGTTATGGTTCTCGTATAAAAAAAATTTAGCATTGATTCGAAAGATTACGTTTCATGGATACAAACAAACAAGCATACACTCGCCTGCAAGAGTCACAAAATCTACCGTCTTTACCACAAGTTTTATTACAGCTTATTGAAACGTGTGATAAAGAAGATATGCACCTTTCTGAACTTGCTCGAATCCTTGAGAAAGACCCATCAATCAGCTCCAGAGTATTGGCTTTGGTAAATTCTGCTTATTTTGGTATGAATGGCACATTTTCACTTGATCAGGCTGTTATATACCTTGGTGCAGACACAATCAAAAACATTGCAATGACTGTCTCAGTTCAGCAGGTTTTCAGTAAACTTGAGAAGAATGAGCAGGTCTCCCTGAGTCGTTTCTGGTGGGATTCCTTTGCCGCAGCAACCTATGCCAAGAAAATTGCCAGGCACGTTGCGTACACAAATGTTGAAGAGGCATACCTTGCCGGTCTTCTCCATGATCTTGGAGAATTGTTACTTTGGATTAATTTTCCAGAAGAATGCACAGCTATCAAAGGTGTCGTTTCTGGTAAAGTTGCACAGTGCAAGGCTGAAGAGGAACAGATAGGGCTGAGTCATTGTCAAGCCGGAGCTTGGCTAATGAAACAGTGGAAGTTGAATTCCTTTATTACTAATACCGTCCTGTATCATCATGCCCCCCTTGATCAAATAAAAGATGCTTTTCCATTGGTGAAAATTGTGTATCTGGCTGAAAAATTCAGCCAGGAAAGAGGTGATGATCTTACAGCTATTAATGAGATAGGGAGCAAACTGTTTAATCTTAGTCCGGAGCAGATTGATACAATCCACACTGGAGTTGAAGATGATATAAATGAGGTTGCTCAAAGTCTTGGAATAAAGGTACAGGCACCGTCGGAAGAAAATGATGAACTTGAATCTGATTCCACTGAACATGATCTTGAGCTAGTCCGTCAGATTAAAAATCACTCCCTGCTCCATGGTTTTCTTGAGAATCTTGTTCAGGCAGAAAGTAGAGATGCTATTTTTAAAGCTATAGAGCAGGCTCTTAATGTTCTTTTTGGTATTGAAACTATATTCTTTTTTCTCCACGATCTTAAACAACAAAAACTATATGGCAATGGATCTACACACAACCCTTACACTGATCAGTTGCACAATCTTGTTGTTTCGGCTGAACAGGAAACCAGCCTTTTAGTAACTTCAATGCTGAGAAACCAATCAATCGGCAGCATGAACAATGAAGAAGTTGAGTTAAAACATCTTGCAGATACCCAACTGCTTGATGCAGTAGGTGGTAAAGGAATGCTCTATATTCCAATGGTTGCCAAAAAGAATCCAGTCGGAGTGATTGTTATCGGATTTCCTGACGCCCCAGATAATGACTTGTCCGGTAAGTCAGATTCGGACCTTTTAAAACTTCTTGCTAATCAGGCGGCAATTTCCCTGTATCTTGATGATGTAAAAAGCAAACAGGCAGAAGAAATCCAAACTGCCCGTCTCAACACAGCATCCATGGCAGCGGCAAAGGTCGTCCATGAAGTCAATAATCCACTTGGTATTATTAAGAATTATCTGAAAATTCTTGCCATGAAATTGCCGGAGAAGAATTCTCTAACCAATGAACTCACTATTCTGGATGAGGAAATTAATCGCATTTCATCTATTATCCAGCAACTCAATGACTTTTCAACTTCTTCCAAACATGAGTTTGCACTGACAGACATAAATGATTTACTCTCTAATTTACTGAGTATCCTTTCCAAGTCTGTTTTCTATTCAGCAAATCTTCAGGTTCATTTCACACCGAATCCAGATTTACCAGAGATTATGACAGATGGATCCTCCTTAAAACAGATCATTATTAATCTCATAAAAAATGCCGCAGAGGCAATGACAGAAGGTGGAAATGTCTACATTAAAGCCATTTCACACTACAACGATGAACGTGAGACACACCATGTGAATACCGTGAGTGGTGATTGCATTAAACTCACAGTTAAAGATGATGGGCCAGGGATACCAGAGAAGGTACTCTCCCGATTATTTGAGCCATTCACCAGCACAAAGGGGAAAGGCCATTCGGGTCTGGGACTTTCCATTATATCTACTCTTGTAAAAGAATTGCAAGGAGAAGTGGAATGTATAAGTGACCCAAAAGATGGAACTCTCTTTACTATTACCCTGCCAATAAAAAAATGATCTTCATTGTCGATTTTAGGATGGAGCTTTAAACAATTAAAGCCTTAATAAAATTGTTCGTACCTCATTTACTTATATCGTATTTCGGGTGTTATCATGAATGATTCCGCACATATTCTTCTTGTTGATGATGAACCGCGCTTTTGTGAAAGTCTGTCGCAAATTCTCAGCCTATCAGGATTTCAGGTAAAAGTTGCCTTGAATGGAGCAGAAGCTGTTGAGCTTTTGGGAAAGAATACATTCAATCTTCTTCTTCTGGATGTAGAACTGCCTGACATGCTCGGATATCAATTGATGGATTGCCTGGAGGGGAAAAACTCCGAGGCTGTTACCATCATGTTGACCGGGAATGCAACTGTGGAGACAGCCATAGAGGCTCTCAAAAGAGGTGCCTATGATTACCTGAAAAAACCCGTTGATCACGATCTTCTGTTTAATACTATCTCTAATGCCCTTAAGCATAATCTTTTACAAGCGGCCCTGAAAACGAGTGAAGAACGATCAAAAGCTCTGGCGGAAGCTTCCTGGGAAGGTGTTGTCGTCTACCATAATGGCCTGCTGCTTGACGCAAACAAACAGTTTTATGATATGTTTGCTTACCAGCCTGATGAACTCCAGGGGGAGAGGGTTATAGAGAAAATATTTTCTACTACATCCCGTCCTGACTTGAGCCTTATGATTCAAAATGAAACCTTTAACTGTTATCAGGCTCAAGGTATCAGAAAAGACGGGACAACCTTTCCAACTGAGACCATTTGTAGAGCAATAGAATATCAGGGGAAGGACGCTTATGTCTGTGCAATCCGTGACATCAGTGAACGAGTCAAAGCTGATCAGGAAAAGCTTGAACTGCAAAAGAAGTTAGCTATTGCCAGTAAAATGGAAACTCTTGGGGTCATGGCTGGTTCTGTTGCTCATGATCTTAACAATATTCTTTCAGGTATCGTAACTCTCCCCGAGCTTTTGCTGGCACAAATGGGAGATGAAAATCAATATACCGAAACTCTTAAGTCCATAAAAGAAGCTGGAAAAGAGGCCGCTTCTGTAGTCTCAGATTTAATTACTGTCGCAAGAGGTGCCACCGCAAAAAAGAAGGTCTGCAATTTAAATACTGTCATAGAAAACTACACAACAACTATTCAGGGGAGTGCAGGAGATTCTCGTCTGGATGGAATTACATTGAAAGTTGATTGCAAATCAGAACTTGAAAATAGCTATTGTTCGGTGGTGCATATTCATAAAGTTTTGATGAACCTCATTGGGAATGCTGCCGAAGAACTGAAAGGTAAGGGAAATATTGTTGTGAGTACCAAGAGTACCACTGTTGATAAGCCATTCTCTGGATATGAAACAATTGATACTGGTAGATATATTGTTGTCAGTGTCTCTGATGATGGTCCTGGTATAAAAGAAGGAGATATAAAGAAAATATTCGAACCTTTTTATTCAAAAAAAATAATGGGTAGAAGTGGCACTGGCCTCGGGCTTGCGATCGTATGGAATACACTCCATGACCATGGTGGCTTTATTGACCTTAAAAGTAGCAATGATGGCACTACATTTGAACTGTATTTTCCAGCAACAACTGATACCATTGCTGAAGAAAAAGGGATGCTTTCAGTCGAAGCATTCCGAGGGCATGGCGAAAAGATACTCGTGGTTGACGATCAGGAAAAGCAACAACAAATCACCTGTAATCTTCTCAATACAATCGGTTACAAGGCCAACTCTGTAGGGAGTGGTGAAGAAGCAATTGCCTATGTTAATAAACAGCCAGTGGACCTGCTTATTCTTGATATGATAATGG
>DAOWDZ010000264.1 GCA_030638765.1 Desulfocapsa sp. | reverse complement strand
CCATACAATGGGTTTGAGTACAATGATCATCCATTGGAGAGGGCGTGCTATGTAGGGGGCCAGCAAAACGCTATAGCTGATGCCTAAAGTTTTGGGGAGTATTTCTGAAAAAAGCAGAATGATAAGTGTAAATACTGCTGAAAAAAGAATGATATTCTGTTCTCCAAACACTGCAGCAGCTGAAGCACCTGCGACTGCGGCTCCCACAGTATGGGCAATGGTGTTGAGTGTCAGGATGGCAGTAATAGGCTCGTCGATATCTTCACGCAGTGTCTGGAGAAGAGCGGCAGAACTGTGTCCCTGTTTCTTTAACATTTCGACCTGACTCGTTGATATTGAATAAAGGACCGCTTCAAGGATTGAGCAAAAACCGGAAATGGCAACAGCTAAAACAACGGCCAGTATAAGTGTGCTTGTCAAGATATGCTCCGATGGTGAATATAGACTTGTTTAATAGTGTGTGTGTCTTAAAGTAACCTGAGTATACAGATCTTTAGGTTCTTTGCCAAATAGATGTTAACGAATAGAGATACTTGTCGATAATAGATAAAATAATGGGGAAATAAAAGTGGAATCAACAAAACTGACTCTTAGTCAGAAAAAACCTGAAACCGTTCAGAGCGATATGCTTGTATATTGCCTGAATCTGAATGCAAAGGATAAAGTAAATATAATAGAAACTCCACATTCAAAGGAGTTGAAAAAAGGTATTAAACTTGGCGATTTTAAAGGAGATCATTGCGATACCTTCTTGAGTTATTCCCAGGATTCAAACAGTAAAAATATTCTGTCAGAACGGGTTTTATTTATTGGTCTTGGGCATGTTGATGACAAAGAGAACACGGAATTACGTGAGTTGTGTAGAAAAGCTGGTGGGACAATTGCTTCTCAAGCAAAAAAGCTCAAGAGTTCTCGGATTTGTCTTAATTTACCACAAATTTCTGGATTACCTTGTGTGGAAGTTATCGAATGTCTCGTCGAAGGCATTTTGCTTGGTGATTATAACTTTTCAAAATAAAAAACTGTATTAAAAGATACGAAAAAACAGCAATACAAGGGAATAAAAGAAACAATATTATGATCAGCAGTAGGTAATAAAGGATTACGCCGTGGAATGAATAAAGCGAAGCATTCCGCTGCTGCTGCATGTACAGCACGTGATATGGCTAATGAGCCGGGTAACGGCTGGACACCATCGGATTTCGCATCATATGGTCGTAAACTTGCCAAAAAGTATAAAATGAAATGCACTATTCTTAATAAAAGTGACATGAAACGTTTGAAAATGGGTGGGATACTTGCCGTTAATCAGGGCTCTACCGAAGCGCCTAAACTTGTGATGCTTGAGTACAAAACTAAAAAGAAAGGTGCTCAGACAATTCTTATCGTTGGTAAAGGGCTCACCTTTGATTCTGGTGGTGTAAGTCTTAAACCATCTGCAGGAATGCAGGATATGAAATATGATATGTGTGGTGGTGCTGCGGCACTTTCGGTGATGCGTATTGTTGGTGAAGAGCAGCCCGATGTAAATGTTATTGCCATTGTCCCATCAACTGACAATATGGGTGGAAGCAGTGCTGTTAAACCCGGTGATATTATCCGTCATTATGGGGGGATCACTTCGGAAATTGTAAATACTGATGCCGAAGGAAGAATGATTCTGGCTGACGCTCTTGCGTATGGAATTAAAAAATACCAACCAACCTGTGTGGTTGATCTTGCAACACTTACAGGGGCTGTAATCTTTGGACTTGGACATCACCGAACCGGACTAATCGGTAATAACCAGACTCTGGTCGAACGTGTTATTGCAGCAGGGGATGAGTGTGGAGAACCTCTGTGGCAGCTTCCAATTGATAAGGAATATGCAAAGCAGATTGATTCCGATGTGGCGGATATTAAAAACAGCGGTGGGCGGCCTGCAGGGACAATCACAGCAGCTGCGTATTTGCAAAAATTTGTAGGGGATACTCCCTGGACCCATCTTGATATCGCTGGAACAGCCTGGGATTTCACAAGTAAATCTTATATTCCAAAGGGGCCTTCTGGAACAGGAGTTAGGACTCTTGCAGAATTAATACGCAATTGGAAAAAACTCTCCTGATTTCGATGTAGCAATAAGTTAGCTGGTTCTCAAGCTAGAAGTGTCGTGGGGTGCTGCAGGGAAAATAGCAGTCAATCATTTTGGATTTTGTTACGCAAATTCAATACGTAACCGTTTACCTATAGCATGAGCGGCACGTTCTAGTGTTTGAAGAGTAATGGATGTGTTTTGTGGGTCAAGAAGTCTGTCTAATGCAGAACGACTTGTGTTCATTTGTCGTGCCATTGCAACTTTTGACAATTTCTGGGATTTCATGAGTTGAGATACTTGATAGGCTATTACTCGCTTAATAGCGATTGCTTCTGTTTCTGCCAACAGGCCTTCCTCTTCAAGAAAATCATCGAAGCTGCTTCCAATATGTTTATTCATTCTGACCTCCTAAAGTTGCCATACGTTGTTTTGCGACTTTCAAGTCGTTTGAAGGAGTTTTTTGTGATTTTTTTATGAAACCATGCAACAGTACCATCATTCCTTCATTGACAGTGAATAGAATGCGTGCAATACGCTTATCCAGCTGAATACGAATTTCCCATAAGTCTTTTTCAATTTTACGGACAAGTGGCATTCCCAATGGCCAGCCAAATTGAATAGTTTTAATGTCTTCCCCTATGATTTTACGATCTTCTCTGTCGAGTTTTTTTCAGCCAATCTCGTACAGGTTCTCTTTTAGAATCAGATTTGTAAAAAACAACCTCTAATTTAAGATTAGTGACCATTTACGTAGTGTACCAAATATGGTACTAGTTGCAACTCTTTATTATTTTAGATAGACCAAGGCGGGGTATCAGGCAACTCAAGTATTTTATCATCTACAACTTTCGATTAGTAAAAGTATCACAAGACTCAAGAATTCCGCTTTCGTATCCTTTTGTAAACCAGCGAATCCTCTGGGCGGATGAACCATGGGTGAAGGAGTCAGGTCTAATATATCCTTGTGACTCTTGCTCGAGCTTATCGTCACCGATTTTGCTTGCGGCATTAAGGGCATCTGCTACATCACCGGGCGCTACAATATTACGAATCTTGTCTGCATGATGCGCCCAGAGACCAGCAAAGCAATCAGCCTGAAGTTCGACTTTAATAGATATTTTGTTAAATTCTCTTGTGGAAAGTTGCTCGCGTGCCTGATTTACCTTGGTAGTGATACCGAATGATTTTTGCACATGATGCCCAATTACATGGGCAATCACATAGGCCTGCGCAAAATCACCTGGCGCATCGAACTGATTCTTAAGATCCTGATAAAATGAAAGATCGATATAGACCTGTTTTTCAGCAGCACAATAGAATGGCCCTGTTGCCGCTTGAGTAAAATCGCAGGCAGGTTCAACTTTACCACTAAACAGAATAAGATTTGGTTTTTTGTAGGTACCGCCGAGACCAGTGAAAATTGTACTCCAGGTATCTTCGGTATCGGCTAGAACAACAGAAGTAAAATCAGTAAGTTCCTTCTCTTCGGCAGATTGTGTGATGGTCTGATCTTGCCCATCATTCCCCTGTAATCCATCGGCAATATTCATAATAACGTCTGAACCACCAGCAAAATATAATCCAACAAGAGCGAGTAACAGTAGAGCTATAACACGGCTTTTTTTTCCACCAGGTAATGTAAGATCACGTAGATCCTTAATCTTGATTTTTTTCAGGAAACTCTTCCAAAGCATTGTTATTCCTTAGGCGCGATTTTGTTTTTAAATTTTTCATTTACTTGATACACAAAAGCGAGAACCTCAGCAACTGTTTGATACAGTTCTGTTGGGATCTCTTCGCCAAGATCAATCTTGGAAAGCAGTTCAACAAGATTAGCATCTTCCTGAATATGAACACCAGCTTCGCGGGCAGTCTCAATAATTTTTCTGGCAACCTCTCCCTTACCTGTGGCAATAACCCGGGGAGAGGATGATGTCTGAGAGTCGTAAAGAATAGCAACAGCCTTTTCAAGTTCTTTCTTTTTCATGAGTAAAATTATATTTTTGTATCAAGCATGGATTGCCCGTCACCAACAAGCTGTTGAATGAGATCATTTGTAGGATCACCAGCAAGCTCAGTAAAGTTTACCCCAAGAATGGTAGCAGTACTGATCATTTTAGTTAATTGCTCCTGGTGTTCCCGAGTAAACTCCATTTTTTCAAGTGAATCACAGGAAAACTGAATAGAGAGGCCTTCCTGTGTCTGAAGAAAAGAAATTTCAATATTACCTAGTGGCTCAAGGCTGAGATGGAGTGAAAATTGAGTGGATTTTTCATCGTTGTCGTTACTCTCTCTCTGTTTATTGTTCTTCACAAGCAGATAACCGTTGTCAAGAAAGGGGAGAGGGAGTGGAAAAATTTGTAAGTCATCAGATGCAAGTCGCAATTGAGCAAGTTGAAACAACTCAAGAGTACCAAGGATCCTGTTTGTTGTGTCGGCAAGCTCTCCACCGCTTTTAAACAACGTTGTAAGTTCGAGCAAGGCAGCCTTTAACGAGAGTGCAGCCTCTGTTTTATTGCCACCGGCGAGAAGTGGCTCAAGAGAGAGTCCTATACGATCAAGCAACAGTTTGAGCTGGTCACCACTATCTTTATTGCCATAGGGGATTTGCTGGAGGTCATGAAATTCTTTTATTCCCTGTTGGGAGTTGCTGCCAAGTTGACCAAGAACGGGAGGGGAGTCCTGGAGGATTTGAACCAATCCACCGATATCAAAGTTCTTTCCAAGAAGTGTTAAGGTCTTCCCAAAAAACATTTCCGGAGTTTTGGAGATGATTTTCAGTTCAAGTAAGGGCTTGGTGCTGAGTACTTCGAGTTGGAGTTTTGTGCCTGGTTTGAGATTGATGATGTCACTTTGCGCAAGTATTTTATCACCAAAAATATCGAGATAAATCCGGTTTTTTCCAGCAGATTCAAGAACAGTCGCTGAAAATTTCTGGCCGGGCTTTGCCTTTTGTTGGAATTGTTTTTTCTCGTTTGCGTCCGATGTAGCTGTTCCAACGGATTTAACGGCTGTGAGTGCATTAATCGTGTTCATAGTATCTTTTCGGCTAAAGGAAATACTATCTTAACGTACAATGAGGCACAGACTACTCTAAAGTTTACCCTGCTGTTCGGATTTTGTCACGCAATTGATCACGTTGTTTTTTGAGACAGAAGGATATTAAATCATCTTTGATTTTTTGAGAAATATTGTCAAATTGAAAGGATACCTGATAGCGTCCCTTTGGGATTCTTTTGCTTCTGATAACATGACAGTCACAGAGAAGGGGGGGGCGATTGGGAATGAACTCTGTTGAAATAGTGAGCTTCTGTTTACTGGGAGGTTCTTTAGGTAAAATGGCAAGTAAGCCACTCCCGGAAATATTAAGAGTAGAGCCGCTGATTTCCCATGGAGCAATTTTACTGTCAGGGGATATCGGATCAAATCGGACAGTTGTCGGTACCCTGGCATCAACCCTGAAAAATTCCCGTAAGCTTTCCGGAGTGACAATCTTATGAGCCGAAAGCTCTAACATTCTGTCACCCTTGGTATAGAGTATTTCGGCCGTGAGTGTAATTGAGGAATCACCATGTGTAATGGAAACTGGACAATGGTGCGATAAGTCAATATTGTCAGGTAACTTTTTAGGTGGGAATACCAGGAAAAAATTTGGAGAGTGTGATTCTTTATAGACACAGTTGAGACGTATAGTCTCTCTGTACACTGTGGTTATATCTATCTTAGCCGATTGACTATCAACCAGTTTTTTAATTACATCTTGTATTGGAGCTGCCACGTTTAAGTCCTTTTATTTGCCTTTTACCTGAATCTTCAAGCGTAGAAGGCTTCTTTGTGCAACAAGGCAACAGCCAATAACAGCATCCTGGTCTTCTTCTTCTATTTCATCAAATTGATACGCTGCGTCCCAGAGTTTTTCAGTGAGTTGGGAGATGCGTACCGGGGAGGCAAGGGTTTTCACAACACTTATTTCTCCTGTTGGTAATGCAAGTTCCAGACGAACTTGAGTGTTTTCAGGGGGTGCTGATGGAAAACTAGCCCGGAGTCCGGATCCGCTGAGATCAACAGTTGTTCCTAAAATTTTCCATTTGTCTTTTTCTTCGGCAAAGGCTTCTGAAACTACTGATTTAATCATAATGGGAACGGTACAATCAACTCTGAAATATTCACGTATCTGTTCATGATTGATAGTTTTTTCAGAAACCATTTCAAGGGTCTGACTATTGACAACTTCAACAATCTTACTCTCAATGGATACACTTTGGCCGCTGACATCAAGATTAATCAGGCAGGATGTTTCCATGTCAATTTTGTCAACTGGCAATGCGTTTTGTTTAAACAGCAACTGAAAATGATCGGTTTTACCCTTTTGGAGAATACATTGCAGGAGTCGTCGGTCGTCTGTGTTGATAATGGGCAGGAAGAGACGAACAGGTTTATTATCCGATATTTGTGATAAAAATTCGCTAAGATCTGGCACAGGATATCCTTGTTGAAATTTAGCAGAAGTTATTCGTTGTAGGTACCTTGAAATATAAATTTAAAAGGAAACCCGTATGCAACAGTACTAATAGTCCCTGATAGTTTATCATTTTTAAATATTTGTTTCAAGATTGCACTACAAGAATTAACAAATCTTCCTATGGAAGCAGGCTGTATGGTATTGAAAAATGCTTAAACTCATCAGAGATCATCGGATTTTTACCGACCCTGTCCCAGAATAGTTGTGCCATTTCATAAATAATAACAGGAGGAACGTCTAGAAAATTAAGCGGGTCGTTAATATCTGGCGCGGAAAAACTAAACGGAGGGATTTCACCCGTACTGTTAGGTGCAAATCCCATGGAGCACATATCATAAAGTGGAGCGAGACTAAAGCTGGAATTATTAATCGAGAAACTAATGTTGCCAAGGTGCATGTCTGTGTTATTGATTAATCGGCCAAAGCCCCAATATACAGCTATGGTGTGTAGGTCTTGCGAACTGATTAAATGCATTTTTTCCAACTCTTTAGCAGTGTTTAACCATCCACTTCCCACACCTGAAAATTCGTTGTCAATGGATTGCATGGAAAGTAATGGTGAACGTCCCTGTTCCATGGTTCTGTCAAATCGGCGTGATTCCAGAAAAAGCCTCTCTTTTACTTCGAAAATTTCTAACTCAGCAGCCGGGATATTATATTCATGAAAGACTTCCGAGGCTATTTTCTCAGTGACAAGAATATCTCTCCAGCGTGTGGCGAGTTCCCCGTTCCCTTTAGGGGAGAATTTTACAATTACATGTGCATTTTTTTCTTTTGCGTATGTTGTGAATTTGGCCTGTTCACCTCCGGCGGAAGAGCCATGGGTTTCACCTTTTACAGCTTTGTCGGCAAGCTCTGCATATTCGTCACGGCTTGCTTTTTGTGGTGGTCTGTTTACACGGTCAAGTGCCATTCTTCCGACTTTAAGGTTTCCAGGCAAGTCATCTCCATTTGCAACAAGATATCGCCCTACCTGCTCCTGGTTCCAGCTTCTAGGGTCTGGAGGGAAGGAGTCATGTTGAGCGTTAAGTTCTCGTGCAATTTGGCGTCCGATAAAACCCTGCGGCCGCATGTCGTCAAGGAAGTAGGGGAGGTCGTCATAAAGACCATCCTTTTTATATCCCATTAAAACATTTGGGGTCGTGGATGTGGGTTGAAGGTAAAACCCTCCATGGGAAAGTGGCCGTAACATTCCACAAAGGGTGGTGTGGCCATGATGGTCTACCGCAGCAACTGGGATTTTGTTGCCTGATTCAAAGGCCTCTGTGACAGCGTAATACAGTGGCGGTCTGACGTTGTCAAATGTAACAATGGAGTCACCTAACGCTCGTAGTTCTCTGTTCACGGTTTGCCTGGATAGTCCTGTCCCGGCTGCCAGTATTTTGGTTGTTGCCGGACCGAGAGCAAGTATTTCCAGTATCGTTTGAGGCATAATCTTTGTTAAAAAGAGCAGATATGTGATCAGATAAACAGGGTGTTAAAATATGTTTAATGAAAGATAAACTAGTAAGTTATGTTGGTACTTGCCATAGTGTGTGAGCTTATAAATGGTTTAATAATAGGGAT
>DAOWDZ010000228.1 GCA_030638765.1 Desulfocapsa sp. | reverse complement strand
TTTTCAGATAACTTTTTAAAAGGAGTGGTCATTGAAAAAGAATAATGCTTTGCCACAGCTTCAAGCATCTGCCCGGAATAACTTTTCCCGGCACGTTTTCCCCAAGGTGCAATGGCACCACGATTTATGCTTAGGTTTATGTCAGGGACAACAAGTGTAGCATCAAAAAACTGCTTAACCCCAAGACCACTACATTCGTCACAGGCCCCCTGAGGATTATTAAAAGAAAACAACTGAGTAGAAAGACGTGGCATGGAAATTCCACAACGATGACATGCTGCAAACTCACTGAACAACTGTTCTTCGTTATTTTCCGGAAACTGAACCAACAAAAAACCTTCCGTCAACTTGACTGCGGTTGTAATTGAATCGCTAAGACGACGTGAAGCAGATGCTTTAACAACAATTCTATCAACCACGACTTCAATGGTATGACGTTTATTTTTTTCAAGTGACTGTACATCGTCAGTATGAATAACATCGCCATCAACACGAATCCGCACAAACCCCTCTTTTCGTATCCTGGCAAGGAGCTGCTCATGGCGTCCCTTTTTTCCAGTAACCATTGGAGCCAGTAAAATAATCTTCGTCCCTTCTGGAAGCGACATGAGACTATTCACCATATCTTCTATGGATTGAGACCGTATTTCATCACCACACTCAGGACAAAATGGCCGTCCGCATCTTGCAAACAGCAAACGCAGGTGATCATAAATTTCTGTTACTGTGCCAACAGTGGAACGAGGATTTTTTGATGTTGTTTTCTGTTCTATGGAAACGGCAGGAGATAATCCCTCCAGTGCATCAACTTCGGGTTTATCCATTTGTCCCAGGAACTGACGAGCATAGGTGGATAATGACTCTACATATCGCCTCTGTCCTTCTGCATAGAGGGTATCAAAGGCAAGGGTTGATTTTCCAGAACCGGACAAACCAGTGAATACAACCAGGCTGTTTCGGGGGATATCAACATCAATGTTTTTCAAATTATGCATCCGCGCGCCACGGACACTTATTGTAGTAGGTTCCATTCTTCAGTTAAAATGTTTTAAGCTTTAAATTGAGCATGATCAATCTTAATACAACGATTCATTACAACCAGTAACCCTGCCTTTTCAGCAAGTATCGCTGCTTCTTTATTTTCTATTCCCTGCTGCATCCAGACAACTTTTGCTTTGATACCGATGGCTGCTTCTACCACTGGATAAACGTCCTCACTTCGTCTGAAAATATTCACAATATCAATACTGTCTGGAATTGATGACAAATCAGGATAGGACACTTGTCCAAGAATTTCTTTCACCCCAGGATTAACTGGATACACAGTAAAGCCAGCATCCATAAGATATTTTCCCACCATATAACTTGGTCTATTTTCTTTTGGAGAAAATCCAACAACCGCAATAATTTTACTTGCAGTTAAGATTTCATCAATGGGCGGTATGGGGTTTATAATTAGCATAACAATAACCTGGAATGTTTTTTCTACCTTATTTCGGGGGGTTCACTCAATTCCATAAAAATAACGATTTACCCACTACATCATCTATGGTAGATATGATAAATTGAGCTTTTCAGGGAGACGTGTTTTCATATCGAAATTAACCCTATCCATGAATTGAGAAAAATAATCAGCATCGAGGAAAAATCAACCTCCTTCATCTTCACAGGAATATTGAATGAATTTTCAAGATATAATATCACAGCTTAATCAATACTGGGCTGACCAGGGCTGTGTTATTCAACAACCCTATGACATGGAAGTGGGAGCTGGAACCTTTCACCCGGCAACTCTTCTCCGCTCCCTTGGCCCCGAGCCATGGAAAGCTGCATATGTCCAACCTTCAAGACGTCCCACGGATGGTCGTTACGGAAATAACCCAAACCGCCTCCAACACTATTATCAATATCAGGTTGTCCTTAAACCTTCTCCAATTGAAGTGCAGGAACTTTACCTTGGAAGCCTGAAACGTTTTGGCCTTGACCTGCTTGAACATGACATCCGCTTTGTCGAAGATGACTGGGAATCCCCCACACTCGGTGCCTGGGGACTCGGCTGGGAAGTATGGCTCGACGGTATGGAAATCACACAATTTACGTATTTCCAACAGGCCGGTTCCATAGATCTTTTCCCTACAACGGTGGAAATCACCTATGGTCTCGAACGAATTGCCATGTACCTGCAAGGAGTGGACTCAGTCTATGATATTGCCTGGAATGACTCTGTGAGTTACGGAGACATCTTCCATCAGGCAGAAGTTGAATTTTCCACATTTAATTTTGAAGAGGCAAACGTTACGGAGCTTATCAACTTTTTCACGACCTACGAAGAAGAAGGGCTCAAATTGATTGCAAAAGGGCTGGTACTCCCAGCATACGATTACTGCCTTAAATGTTCACATACATTCAATCTTCTTGATGCAAGAAAAGCCATTAGCGTTGCCGAACGTACACGCTACATTGGAAGAATTCGGAATATAGCAAGGAAAGTTGCCAGCACCTACGAGACACAACGGAAAGAAATGGGACACCCTCTTCTTAAAAAGACGGAAACAGCATAAAAACTGGCGGAAGTGCATGAGAATCGAACTCACCTAACGGGCTATTAACCCGCTACACCGGATTTGAAGTCCGGGAGCGCCACCAGTGCACTATCCACTTCCGCAACGTGCCGACAACTCTAATAACAATCGTAACGGAAAACAACTTTTAATAATTTACAGTTACCAAATTGGGCAATCACCTCCACTCCAAACTACTGATACATCAATATAATTTTACCTTCCCCCCAAACAAATCACCCAGGAAAACAAAAACAATATGCAGTGCGAAAGACTTCTTAAACAGATCAAAGGATGGTACATCCACGTAAGCAATGAAACCATGGCTCCAGCACGAATGGTCTCTTTTATTCAAAGCCATGCAGCAGAATGTGATATCTGCCTTGACGACCCAGACCTCCAAGAAGAAATTGAAAAAATTACAGAGATGATTCTTCCAGAATCAAAGATACCCAAAGCTGTTCGCATGCAACAGGAACAGATGGAACTCGAGAAACGAGCCGCTGCTGAAGCTGCTGCTGAAGATGAAGATGATGAAGATGATGAAGATGAAGATGATGAAGATAACGAAAACAACGATTTAAGCGAAGTCATCAACGGAGAAGAGTAGGTTGCTCCTCCAGGCAACAACTCCCCTTCTCTAATAGGTACTCAAAGAGTTGAAGCAATAACATTATTCAATTGTTTGAGATCAAAGGGTTTTGCGACAGCACCACAGAACCCATACCTCCTATAATCAGCCATTATTGGATCATTCGAGTATCCGCTAGCTACAACAATTTTAGCTTCAGGGTCAATCTGGAGCAATTTTTCTGCTGCTTCCTGTCCTCCCATTCCTCCGGGAATGGTTAAATCCATGATTACAAGATCAACAGGAGTTCCAAAATCCTGCAGCTCCTGATATTTGTTAATCGCCTGCATTCCATCATTTACAAGAATTGACTCATGACCAAGTACTAGAAGCTGTGCTTCAGTAACATTCCGCAGCATCTCCTCATCGTCCATATACATAACTCTAGCTACCTTGCTCGTCAGTATTGCCTCCGTCTTTTCAGCAAAAAGGCTGTCAACGGATAGTATGGCAGGAAGATACAAAGTAAAGAGACTTCCTACATCTGCAGTTGATTCAACAATAAGATACCCATCATGCTTATTGATAATTGAATAGCTGATAGCCAGCCCCAAACCACTTCCTTTTTGTTTGGTTGTGAAATATGGATCGAAAATTTTATCAATAATGGTTTTTGAAATTCCAATACCTGTATCTTGTATGGTAATGCGGACAAAATTGCCCTTGTCAACACTCAAGAGTTCCTCTGTAGCAACATCATACACATTGGCACATTGGATTGTTATGGTACCACCTTCCGGCATAGCCTGTTTTGCGTTTATGATTATGTTTTGTATAACCTGACCGATCTGCCCACTATCAACATCAACCTTCCAGAGATCCTCCGGAAAACCGTAATTACAAATCACCTTACTGCCATGAAGCACAAAATCTGTTGTTTCGCTAATAAGTGTGGCGAGAGACGTTTCTTCTTTAAGTGGCTCTCCCCCTCTTGAAAAAGTAAGTAACTGTCCGGTAAGCTTTGTTGCTCTTTTAGTTGCTTTCTTTGCATCGGACAGCAATGACTTGGTTCTTACATCTTTTTCGTCTATGCGATAGCCTGCCAGTTCTATATTGCCAAGAATTGCTGCTAGAATATTATTAAAATCATGAGCAATTCCTCCCGCAAGGACTCCCACTGATTCAAGCTTTCTAACTTTAATCAATTCTTCTTCTGTCTTTTTCTCGTGGGTAATATCCCGAAAAACGAGTACCACCCCTATTATCTTACTGTTTCGATCCCGAATCGGAGCGCCACTATCTGCTATTGACCGGGTTGCCCCATCTTTTGCGATAAGTGCTGTATGATTTGCAAGCCCTATAATTCTTCCAAGTTCCAACACTCGCTGTACAGGACTTGCACATCGTAAACCTGTTCTCTCATTGATAATATGGAAAACATCTGTTGATGCGTTACCTTGTGCTGACTCATTCGTCCACCCTGTCAACTCTTCCGCCACCTTATTTAAGAAAATGACATTTCCTTCAATATCTGTTGTAATCACGGCATCACCGATTGAGCGAAGAGTCACACTGAGCCGCTCTTTCTCGGCCTGAAGAGCTTCTTCAGCCTTCTGACGTTGGGTTATGTCACGATCAACACCTCGGTATCCCTTGAAAATTCCATCATTATCAATAATTGGTCGTCCCAATGTCTCCATGACGACCTCTTCTCCATTTTTACCCAGATTAACATTAACAACAAATTCAATTACTGATTTATTTTCAATACATTTACTGAATATTTTACCCACTCGATCAGCTTCATCCGGTGTCATAAAATCAAACGGATTTTTGCCAATTACTTCCTCCACCGTATAACCAAGAATGCGTTCCACAGCTGGGCTTGAATAGGTATACACACCAGTTTCATCAACTTCCCACACCCAGTCGTTGAGGTCATCGACAAGGGATCTGTACTTTTTTTCCGCAAGTTTACGTTTAGCATTTTCATCGGTCAACTCTGTAATCATGTCTAAAATCGCATCACGCATTTCTTTAAAGCTATGTGCCAGGATACCGACTTCTCCAACACCTGTAGATTTAAAATCAAGGCTGAGGTTTCCAGCTGCAATTTCTTTTGTAACATTTGTTAATCTGCTGATAGGAGATGTAAATCGACTAATGATCAGAGTCAAAAGTAAAAGTACAAAAATGCTTATTCCTGAAATTATTGTGATAAGAATAGTAGTAAATGTTGAAGCAGAAGCATATTTAACATCTATTGGCACCATGTAACAAACCGTCCAGTCCCATGGAGCAAAGTACTGACAAATATACCAATCTTTATGATCAGAAAAAGAAACTGTAATATCACCATCTTTTGCGGAGATCATTTTGTTTGCCCAGTCACCTTTCATTAAGGTGGTATCGCCAGAAGACAATTCAGGGTGAAGCAGTACTTTCACATCATGATCAAGTATAAACGGAAAATCCTCCTGACCGCTTTCCGCATAATATGACTCTTCAATCGAACCAACAGCAAACGACTTGAAATCCTCTGAATAGGCCTCAACGTAACCAGTTTTTTGAAGGCGGACGTCAAATTTACCAAGTGTTTTGAGAATCACATCCAATCTTGCGCCATAAATAGTGTTCTGGCTTTTATCTATTATTTTGACTAATTGCCTGTCAGCTATCATCACAACACTGATTCCCGTTACGATAAAAGCCAACGTCACCATGGACAGAATCAGGAAAGTAATGGATGTAAACTTCGTTTTATACACCCTACTCCCCGACAAACGTTGAGTGTTGAATTAACTCCATGGGAAATTTGATTTTCATCCTTTTTGCGAGCTTCATGTTCAGCATTATTTTTGCTTTTTTATTTTGAACTATGGGAATATCCTGTGGCGAAGTCCCATCTAATATTCTGAGTGCCGTCTGTGCGGCATATTCCCCCTGTTCTTCACCGATCTTGGAGAAGGTAACCAACGAATATTCGCTGAGAAAATCAACTAAAGTTCCGGAGGGCACAGATGAGTTATTCTGAACAAAATCTCTCATTTCCATATGATTAAACCCTTCAACTGAGCGACACTCTGCGACAATTATCATGTCACTCTCTTTTTGAAGTTCAAGGTATGCCTGCTTGAGTTCATCAAATGTATTCACAAATCGCACATTGAGATCAAACCCAAATATTCGACGTATATTGGCGAGTTCTTTTCTCTCCGATGCTGTATCTGACGCCAGGTATCCGATTCTATCGCCAGCAGCAAACTGTTTAATTGCTTTCAGCATTGGCACATAGAGGGAAACCTCTGTCATACCCGTGACGTTACTTGTAGGAAACCCGTAAACACTGGCATCCCAGTTAACACCACAGAAAACAAAAGGAACATCTTTTCCTTTAAAGTAAGGCTTTATCAGATACTCGGAAGCATTATCGTCCGAAGCAATAACCACATCAGGCTTCCACGAAACAATTAACTCCCTGGCATCAATAGCAGATTTTTCTTTAAATTGTTTTGACTTATTACGCTTGGTATCCATCTGAAAAATTTTCAGCTCTGTACCTTCCTGACCATCAAGAACTGAGCGAATTCCCTTAGTAATCGATGCACTCCATTTATATGCTGTGTGGTATGAATCGACAAAAAGAATTTTTTTTGTGCTTTTCTCTGCCACAGCTGTTCCAGAGAGCATACCTAGAAACAACATTAGTAGTGAAATTATTGTTATTATCCTCTTCATAAACGCCCTCTTTGGTTATCAAGATACAAAAAGTTTATGTGGCTATACTAATATCCATGCATTATTCCACACAAAACCATACCACTTTAATGACAAAAAGTTCTAACATTATTTTAGAAGATCTAGACACCACTGATAGATTCTCACAGTATCCAGTCATGTCGCAAACTTCAAATCCAACTATATGCAAAGTATTGGGATACCAGACAGTTTAATGAAATTCGTTCTGTTATCACGTGAATGTATGATAATCGATATTGGCGAGTTCTCCCTCAAAATAATTATAAATATTATTACCGGGAAAGGGTACCAGGCACAAGTGGCACCAGTTAAATGGCTTTCAACCCAATCCGCCCCACACCCCATGTCTTACAGTTAATCATGCCCAAGGCTCTGTTTTTGTCTGTTTGTTCCTTGAAGTGCGTAGCATCTTTTATGTCCAAATGGCAACCAGGGCCATCAATGAAAACCCTGATAAAACAAGTAGAAACTTACTAGTGTGATGAAATTTTGAGGCAGTGAACTCTTCTTCCAGAATATCAAGAAGGGCAATATAAAGAAACGTGCCTGCGGCAAGAGCATCAAAGACAGCTTCAAAAATCATCTCCCCCCGACCAGTCAGGAAATGCATACTCAACCAGCCAAGGAATATCCCCACAGGAGTCATAAGGGAAAAACAGACAAGTAGGCCATTCATACGCCCTTGCGAAATACCAGATCGCAACAGACTGATACTGAGAGAGAAAGAGGCTGTTCCCTTATGAGCCAACACTGCAATGAGCAAAACCGTTGCCTGCACAATGCGTCCTTCGGTTCCAAGGGCAATCCCTGTAATGATGGAATGAATGGAAAGCACCAGCATCAAAACATAGGGATATAGGATTTTATTGGATTTACTGTTTCCATCCTCAGCATCACTTGTCAGGTGTTCGTGTTGAAAGACCACCTGTTCAAGAAAGAGAATAAAAAGAAAGCCAAGTCCACACGCCACTGCAAACCAGGGATAACCTGTAGGGCCTAAAAAAATCTCGAAGCCTTCCTGCGCATCCGGAAGCATATGAATAAGCCCGGCACCGAGGAAAACACCTCCGGCAAAAGCATTGCCACTTGAAAAATATAACTCGCTTCGCTTACTACTAGAAAGAAATCTTGCGAGAAGACCGCCACTCAAACCAACAAGAAAAATTGAAGCAAAGGCTACTATTTTAAATATGTTTACGTCCATTTTTTAGTTCACCAAGAAATGGTTTTTGTGAAAATAGGGTTGAGCAGTATCCAGACAATACAACCATTCTCTTCCCAATTTTAACAGACACCGAAGAACTCCCTGTTATTTCCTATTTATACTTTTCATACAATTTTTGCAGTCTCCGATCAGCACGCATTTCACGTAGTATTTTATCCACTTTCTCGATAATTCCTATATATTGTGAGTTAATTCCGATGCAGAGATTAAAATCAATCGATTCCAAAACAATTGGAATTTCAATAAGTTGATTCCTTAAACCTAATTCTTTGATAGTATAATTAGCTACCTGTGATGAATGCACAAAAACATCCTCCCGGCTTTTCACCAGTTGAAAAAGAACATCATCTACTTTGTCATACCAATCCACATTAAAACCTGAAAAACTCTTTTTTGCCCAGCCATTCCCTGAATAATCTACCAGCTTAAACTGTTTCAAATCAGATAGTTTATGAACTTTTTTCAGAAATTCAATTTTCGGATTAGCTTTACTCGTAAAGAGTGTAACCGGCCCGACAATGAAAGGTTCGGTACTTATTTGGGTATATTCTCTTCGCTGCTGAGTCGGAACAGTAATAAAAGCATCAGCTTCTCCGTTCCGTACTTTCTCTTGTGCTTTTTCCCATTGATAACCTTGATGAGAAACAGCAATACCCATTTGTTTCTGAATCACCTCATTCACCACGTCTATAAGGATACCGTGCATCTGTTTTTCACTATCCTCCCATGAAAAAGGTGCAAAATCATTATAATAAACCAGCTTCATAGTATCTTGAGCCAAGAGAGGGGAAGAGAAAAACAGAACACACACAATTGCAATGACAAACTTTTTCATATTACTCTCCTTTTTATATCTGAAAATTTATCAATTTAATTAACAGTAACCTATCACACCCCTACCCCAGAATACAATAGTGACAAATGGGATGCTCCACCACGTAACGATGCCACTGAAGTAATCCGGGATGATGTTACCAAAACATTCAAAGACATAGACGATGACGAAAACAACGATTTAAGCGAAGTCATCAACGGAGAAGAGTAAGGCTCTGTACCACAAAATATGATAATAATTTACCCACGGGTACGCTCGGAAGAATGAAATATTGTCCATGTCCATAGGCTGGCATACCAACTTGAAGATACCGCGAGTACAAATGAGATCGTCTAGTCTGTGTCTACAAGCGGCAGGCTATCTGGAAAAAGAAAAAGCCAACCACTACATGAGTGATTGGCTTCTATACTGAAAAATGGTCGTCAAAATACTGTTGACGTCAGTCTCCCTTAAAGAGATTATTCAAAACAAATTACAGCTTGAATTGGCCCACGCGACCTGATAATTTCTCACCAAGGTCACTTAGCTCTCCAGCGCTCTCGTTCACCTGTGTACTGTTCTCATTGATTTCACTTGATGCTTGCCCAACTTCAGTAATGTCAGCAGCCATTTCTTTAGTTACAGATGATGCCTGAGCTATATTCTCATTGACCTCTTGAATACCCTGGGAAGCCTGGGAAACATTATCGGCTATTTCTCTTGTAGCATTGGCTTGCTCTTCAACAGTTACGGAAACAACAGATACCATTTCATTCACTTCACTAATGACATCTGTAATCTGAGTAATTTCTGCTACAGAATTTCTAGTTGCATCTTGAATCTTAGTAATCTTATTCTTGATTTCCTGAGTTGCTTCTGCTGTTTGCTTTGCCAGATCTTTGATTTCGTTAGCAACAACAGCAAACCCCTTACCTGCATCTCCTGCCCGTGCAGCTTCAATTGTTGCATTGAGAGCAAGAAGATTTGTCTGTTCAGAGATCTCTGTAATTGTTTCTGTTACTTTGCCAACTTCTTGAGCAGCAATGCCAAGTTCGTTAATTTGTTCAGAAGCTTTCTTTGATTGCGTTACGGCTGTTTCAGTTATAGATTGAGTTTTCTCTGTGTTTGAAGCTATTTCCGAAATTGTTGTGCTCATCTCTTCAGCTGCTGCTGCAACCATATTAACATTCACGGAAGTTTCTTCAGCTGCGGCTGCGACAGAATCCATATTGGCACTCATTTCTTCAGCCGCCGTAGCAACATTATTAGCCTTAGCAGACGTTTGTTCAGAATTAGCAGACATCTGGTTGGATATTGCCGAAAGCTCGGTGGAGGCAGAAGAGAGCGTTTGTACACCAGATGATATGTCAGTAAACATATTTCTCAGGTTTTCGGTCATTTTTTTCATATCATCGTAAACGCCAACAGATGTTGCTTTTCCAGTACGCTGAAAATCTATAGCCAGGTTACCCTGAGCGATACTGTCGGCTATATCTGCGATTTCGGAAGGATCCCCGCCAAGTTGGTTAAGCACACTACGGGTAATGAAGAAAACTAATGCTATACCAATTACTAAAGCACATAAGCTGATAGCCAAAATCGTATTAACAGCACGTTCATTTGAGGCCTGCAGACGCGGTCCTATTTCATCCTGTACAGCTTTGATGGAAAGCTTCACATCTTCAACGGATAACGCGACATTAGGTCCAATTTTATCAAGAGTCTCACTAATGATGGTATTGCGACTAAAGATTATCACCGCCAGATTATCGAAGGTCTCCAAATAGATTTTTTGAGTGCTAACAACTAATGCGAGCATCTTGCGCCTTTTTGGATTCTCTAAATTTTTATCGAGATGATTCAAGCTATTTACCATTTTATCAAATTCAGCGTGAACCCGATCCACGGCGCTCTGTTGATTTCCATCTAGAAACTTGGCCATGTACACCCTGGCGAGAAGCAGATGTTTCATGGCAAGGCCACTGTCAAATGCTGCTTCCATGTCATTGTCCTGCTTCGCCGATACCATGATGTCCGTCAGCGTATTTTCCATCAATGGTCCCTTGACATTGAGTGTCCCATTGACCAAATGGTCACGTTGAGATCTCATCTTAATTACTTTTGCAAATGCCTCGTTATATTTGACACGCTCTTCATCAACGGTATCAATTTTTCCAGCACGCTCGGGATTGTTGATTTCACTCTGAGCAATTTCTATAAACCCTTCCATCTTTTTATAGTACTCATTGTATTGGTTTTTATCTTTTTCACTGCCGGTGATAATGAAATCCTTAACGTTCATCCTTACCATCAACATGTTCGCCTGGAGGCGCCCAGCCAGATTAGAATCGCGGGCCATCTCACGATACTCGGTAAACCCTTGAGAGGATTTATTTAACGCATTCAATCCCGCAAGTGAGATGACAACTAAAAGTACGAGCACCGTGGCAAAACCTACGATCAATTTTACCCGGAGAGACATGTTATTCAAATTCATACTACCTCCTTTTTCTTTATGTTCTAAATAAGATAAACATTCATATTATTATAATATATCAAAAGGCCCCACAGAGTTCCAATATATTTTTGAATATCTTTCAAATAGTGCTCACTAATTGACACTCTATTATGCTCAATTTTTTCACAATTGACATCAAATGTTCGATATAACAAGGACTTTATTTATGGATTTGTGCTATTTCTTTCTGTGGCAAAATTCCATCTTAATCAATGGCTGGAATTTTATGAGCAGATGTTTGATGAACTTGCATGAAGTGTTTTAGCGTAAGCTTGAAAAGCGTCACACTTAGCTCTCTTCTCGAAGCGACAAATGGAATTATTTTTAAATTACCAATAAATTAGCATTCTCTATTTGCAGTTTGTTTTCTGTAAAAACAAAAAAGCCCACATAACAAACTATGTGGGCTTTTTCCTCATTATAGGTGTGGTCAGCAGTGCCTGCCGCCATAGAGCATCTTGCTATAGTAGCAGTGACAACATGTTTCCGGCCTGCTGGTTTGCCTGAGCCTGGACTGAGATACTGGCTTGTTCGAGAATCTGATTCTTCAGCATGTTCGAAACCTCTTTCGCATAGTCTGCGTCAGCAATTCTCGATTCAGAGGCAGCGATGTTTTCTGACACATTACCCAAATTGGATATGGTCGAGTCAAAACGATTGAGGGTTGATCCTAATTCACTTCTAACTCCTGAAACATATTCAAGAGCCTCGTCAATGGCTCCCAACGCGTCTTGTGAATTTTGTTGGGTAAGGACATTTAATGACTCTGTCCCTAAATTTTGCTGGGTAGCTCCATCAACCGAAACATTGATAGATTCACCAGCATTCGCGCCGACTTGAAAAGTCATGCCGTTCTCTAAGCTACCGTCAAGAACTTTTCTGCCATTAAACGATGTCGCACCCGCTATACGATCAAGCTCTGATTGGAGTTGAGAGAATTCTTCATTTATTGATTTTCTGTCGCTGTCGTTGTAAATACCGTTGCTCGACTGCACTGCCAACTCTCGCATCCTTTGTAGGATACTTGTTGACTCACTGAGGGCGCCATCTGCGGTTTGAACTAATGAGATGCCATCATTGGTGTTTCTCATGGCTTGGTTTAACCCTCTCACCTGGGAATTCATCCCATCGGATATCGCCAATCCAGCAGCATCATCTTTGGCGCTATTAATTCTTCGACCACTACTTAAACGTGAAGCAGAAGTATCAGCCCCACTTCGAGCATTAGAGATTTGCTGAGATGCATTAAAACTACTGTTAATTGAACTAACCATGGGGAACCTCCATAATCCTATTTTACATTTTCATCAATGACAGGACTTACACTCATCTATATAACAGGAAGACCGATAAAAGTAAAAAATAATCACTCTTCGAATTATGTCACCATTCAGTACCTGATAAAGGTAGTGCAAATAGTTCGCCCTAAAATACAGAGTCAGGAATTTGCCTCTTTAAATCTTTGCAAAATAACAAGAGCCGGTTTTATAACCAGTGTCACCACAAGCACCCCAATCGCCAGCACTCCCAATGTGATGAGAATCTCGTTGAAGGTTGGTGCATAATCCACCACTTCCCCCATGGGTGAAGGTATAAAACCTGGAATAATAAGGCCAAAACCTTTTTCTATCCAGATACCGGTGAACAGACTGATTGCTGCCGGCATAAGATATTTAGGATTACACTTGGTCGGATCAAAGGCAAAAAGTAAGGTTCCCAAAATATTAAGACCAATAGCAGTCCAGATCCATGGCACCAGTGCATCATGACCGTCAAGCCCAAAGAACAGGTATTGGGCCGAAAGGCTATGATGGGTCGCGTTATAAAACTCTTTGAAAATTTCAGAGAACAACATCAACAGATTGATAATTGCGGAAACAACGATAATTCGTTTCAATTTAAAGAAAACATTCTTGTCAATCGGGTAGCTTGTTTTCTGCTGAATAACAATAAGCACCATCATGATAACTGCAGGGCCGGCGGCAAAGGCTGAGGCCAGAAATCGAGGCCCAAGCAGGGGATTATTCCAGAATGGCCTGGCTGGCAATCCCTGATACAGGAAAGCCGTTGTCATATGGATGGAAACAGCCCAAAAGATGGACAGAAAAACAAAGGGTTTATACTTCCAGCCCACTGGTTTTTTATTGTTGTAATTGCAATAGAGGATATAGAACGGAACCAAAGTATTCAAGGCCAGGTAACCATTCAACACCAGCATATCCCAGGCCAAAATGGATGAAGGCCAGTTAAGCAGGCCAATCCCAGGTATCATATGCCAGACCTTAAACGGTCCGCCCATATCTACGGTGATAAAGACCAGGCACATAACCAACGCACCAACTGCCACACCTTCACCAATGATCACGACTTCATGCAAATCCTTATCTTTTAAAATATAGGCAGGGATGATCAGCATGACGGCTGCGGCTGCAACACCGACAAAAAAAGTAAAATTTGAGATGTACAATCCCCAGCTCACAATATTACTCATACCAGTGGTGACCAAACCATGCTGGAACTGATTTGTATAGGCGTATACACCCACACCTATAAGAGCAAGCAGGACGATAATATATAGCTTGAATCCGATTCCTCCGGACAGCGACCAGCGCATACAGTCCGAGATAAAAGCAACAATGCCTTTTTTTGGGTTCATATTCATTATAATTTATTCCTTAAAATTAACAGCAACGAAGCAGATGAAGTTTTTCGAAGTCTACGCTTATCTACTTTGCCATCTAAGTTTTAGGTTTTTACGAGTTTATAAAAAATTCTCTTTCCATCCCGCTCTTGCTATCAATCCATGAAATACCAAAATTTGGGTTCGGTTCCCAACTCCTCCTTAAAGCGAAAAACCTTCTTATGCTTCAGGACATAACGAATCTCACTGTTCGGATCGAGGAGATTGCCAAAGACCCTGGAACCGGTCGGGCAGGCCTCGGCACAGGCGGGAAGTTTCCCCTGACGGGTTCTCTGCACACAAAAGGTACATTTTTCCATAACCCCTTTCGTCCGCTTACGGTTGCCGAGATAATGCTGTTTTGTATTGATTTCTTCTTTGGGGATTTCAGGCTCACCCCAGTTAAAACGGCGGCCCCAGAAGGGACAGGCAGCCATGCAGTAGCGACAGCCGATACACCAGTCATAATCCACAACCACGATACCATCCGGCTCACGCCAGGTCGCTTTTGTCGGGCAGGCCTTAATACAGGGAGCATCTTCACAATGAAAACATTGAATGCCCATGTAATACTTGTTCTCCACCGGTACTTCATGGTGGTATTTTCCATCACCACTCGTTGGATCCTGCTGCCCGGAATCCATTTCAAAGATTCGGATATATTGAGTTTTTGAATTGCGATCAAGATTATTCTCTTTTACGCAGGCCTCAACGCAATCCATGTAGCCCTTGCAGCGGGAGATGTTAAAGGCATAGCCAAACAGCACCTTTTCATGGGGCTCCTGGTTGGACATCTGTATGTTCACATCATCCTGAAGTTTGGCCAGTTTTTCCAGCCGGGCAACGGTTTCATCTTTTTCTTTATCGGTCATCATCCGATAGTTTTTCTTAAAATACTCTTCCCACTTCAGCCCCATCTCTTCCGTCGTTCCGCTGGAGCCGACACATCCTCCGCTAACAAGCCCGGCGGAACCGGCGGCAGCCGCAATGGACAGCTTTTTGATAAAAGATCTGCGACTGCTTTTCTTTTCTAGTATATCGTTTGTTTTCATCTGGCCTTCTTTTTTCCTGGAATCCATGGCCGCCCCTATTGATCCAATGGCAGAGAGTAGGTCTCCGGCATCTTTGTTTTAAATGCAGGGGAATGCGGGCTGTGACAACTGGTACAGTTTC
>DAOWDZ010000224.1 GCA_030638765.1 Desulfocapsa sp. | reverse complement strand
TTGCATGAACCAGCAGAAGAGAATAGCTTGGCTGCGGTGTATGATGCACTCGTTATGGGAGTTCAGGATTATGTCCGTAAGTGTGGTTTTCGCTCAGTGGTTCTCGGGTTGTCCGGTGGCATCGATTCAGCGCTCACTGCAGCTCTTGCCGTGAAAGCCCTTGGGGCTGAGAATGTTCTTGGTGTTGCCCTGCCTTCACCTTATAGTTCCTGTGATTCCATGGAAGATGCCAGAACGCTAGCTGAAAATCTTGGCTGTGAATTTGAAGTGATTCCAATAAGTGATCTTTTTGGCTCTTTTAAAAAGAGTTTGCAACCGCTGTTTTCAGAGTCGTCTGTAAAGTCATCCGACCTTACAGAGCAAAACCTTCAGGCTCGTATTCGTGGTAATTTGCTTATGGCACTGTCCAATAACTTTGGACATCTGCTTCTTTCAACGGGAAATAAAAGTGAAATGGCAGTTGGGTATTGTACTCTTTATGGTGATATGAACGGTGGGCTGGCTGTTATTTCAGATGTTCCCAAACAGCTGGTTTATGAGTTGTCACGTTATATCAATACAGAAAAAGAGATTATTCCGACTCGGAGCATAACAAAGGCACCCACGGCGGAGTTAAAACCGGATCAATGTGATCAGGATGATCTTCCTGATTATGAAGTACTTGATAGAATTCTAGAGCTGCACCTTGAGGAACATTTAGGGGTTGAAGAGATTGTAGTGCACGGTTTTGCAGAAGATCTGGTGACTGATATTCTGCGTCGTGTACGGCTCAATGAGTATAAACGAAAACAGGCTCCCATGGGTCTGAAGGTTACCAGTAAGGCCTTTGGCTACGGGCGCAGATTTCCGAATGTACAGAATTTTCAAGGTTGATGGATGACTAAAAAGGAAGAACTCGACAGTGGTGGATGGTCCTTGAGGAAACAGCTTTTTCTGCTTCTACTTCTTGTCGTTGTTGGAGTGCTGATTGTTCGTGAGGTGCTGACTGACAGACCGGATCAGGTGCATATCACCACCAGTGGCCGTATTGATATGTGTTTGTCTTGTCATAAAGAAAAACTCGATCCAGCTCATGATCCGCGGGTGATTGGTTGTGCTTCCTGCCATCTTGGCGATGGGCTGGCCATTGATAAAGAAAAAGCTCATGAAGGTATGGTACTCAATCCTGGTGATTTACGGGTTGTTGAAAAAACATGTGGTGTTGAGGGGTGTCATCCCACCGATGTGAAGAAGGTGAAAAATTCACTTATGGCCACCAATCGCGGTATCATTGGAACCTTACTGTTTTATTGGGGGGAAACCGATTCACAGGACACCGATCTCACCATAGAACAGTTGATTAACAGCGGAGAGACCTCACTGGCATTGGATTATTTTAGAAAGCTCTGTGCCACGTGTCATCTCTGGAAGCAGAAGAATGATCTGCCGGGAGCACCCGATTTCTTCAATGAAAAGGGGGGCGGTTGTTCAGCTTGTCATTATCAGCTTCCTGAAGGTGAGAAACAGCAGGGAGTGGCCGGATTTGGAGATGGTACCAAGGCTGAAAAAAAGAAAATGCATCCTCTGATTATACAGAAAGTTGCTGAGGAAAATTGTATCCGCTGTCATAACAGGTCGGGGCGAATCGGGATTTCCTACACCGGGATTTTCGAATCAGAAGGCTATGGAACTCCCTATGAACATGGCGGAATGAGCTCCAAACAGTTGCCAGGCCAACGTTTTTACCTTGAAATTGCCGAAGATATCCACCATAAAAAGGATATGGCCTGCATAGATTGTCATACTCGAAATGAAATAATGGGCGATGGTACCAGTTATGCTCATTATGAGGATCAACTTGAGATCTCCTGTGAGATGTGTCATTCGGAGAAACCGGGGATTACCCGAAAGGGTGATCCGGTTTCTAATATTTCCCAAAAAGATGGAAAATATCAGATGACAGGGCGGGTTAATGAAAGAGTTTATCCACTGCTTCCCCCCAAAAAAGGTGTCTGTGATTTCAGCGGACATAAACGGGTAACCTGTGAAGCCTGTCATTCAACCTGGGTGCCGCAGTGTTACGGATGTCATGCGAAGCGTGATGAAACACAAAAACATCTGGATAAGCTGACCCTTGAAGAAACTCCGGGAATGTGGGAGGAAGGGCGATCGTATATTCGCTACGAAAAACCCATGCTCGCTTTGTGGAAAGATGAGGTGGTTATTGTTACACCTGGTTGTCAGGATATTGTGACACTTGTTGATAAAGAGGGGAATGTTGAAGGCGGTTTCAATCGTTTTACCATGGCTGCCATTAATCCTCATACAACTCAGGCCAAGGGGCGTAGTTGCGCCGATTGTCATCAGTCCACTAAAACAGTGGGACTTGGCGAGGGCACTGTTTCGATCGATGAGAACGGTGTCTGGTCTTTTGCTGCACTTGATCAGGGCGTGGATACGCTCGATGGGCAGACGGTACCCTTTGATGCTTTTGTCGACATCGATGGCAAGGCTCTACAGCATGGCTCAAGACCGGAGCTGCGTCCGTTTAATAAGGAAGAATTACGGAGTATTCTTAGAGTAGGGCAATGTGTGAGTTGTCATGACCAGTATGGAGATCCGATGTGGAAAAATTATACAAAAGAAACAAAATGTTCCCGATTAAATTAATATGAATGGTACTTCTTTATGAATAAGACATTCGGAGTGACCGGTCATCAGAAGAAAAAATTTACAGATGCCATATTTGTTGTCACAGAAGAGCGTTCCTGCCCGATTTATACTGTTGGGGAAGAGTTAAAGGTTGAGGATCTCTGCGCTGTTTTTCCTGAGGCAAAGGCAGTTTGTATGATTCTTGTTGAGAAACTTATCGAGATAACGGTAAAGAAAAAAAGCTTTGAACAATTCTCCCAACTGGGAGCGAAAAAAGCCAAATTTGATTGTGGAGGCTGCAAGGGACTGATCCACTTTGAATATAAAAAAGAAAAAGGATTTTCCACTCTGCAGATGAAACTTCTTTCAGAGGCGGAGGATAGGAAACGCAAAAAGAACCTCGATATTTTCTTCGGTAAACTTCGCAATTTTCAACTGTTTGAATCCCTTGATGATAATGCTCTGTATGATCTTGCTGAACTTTTGGAATTCAAGGCCTATCCTAAAGATAAAATTATTTTGAAACAGGGAGATCCAGGAACAAATCTTTTCATACTCCTTGCTGGAAAGGTTGGAGTTATTGGTGACGATGGAGCAAGGATTGCAGAAATGGGAAAGGGGGAGATTCTTGGTGAAATGAGTCTGTTATCAGGTGAGCCGGTTTCTTTTTCTGTTCACTCCCTTGCTCATACTGAAGCAGCATTGTTGAGTATTAAGAACTTTAAGCATGTTATGAAGAAATATCCTGTTCTCCAGTTATTTCTTTTGAAGATGCTTGTTGATCGCGCCCAGGCAATGGCCTTGCGTTCCGGTAATATTACCTCGGGAATGGCTGGAGAATTGAAAGAAATCAACACAGTGGAACTTTTACAGTTGATTAACTCCACTCAGAAAACAGGCCGTATTGAACTGGTCTTTGATGATGCCAAGGCAACAGTGTATTTTGTGGACGGGGAAATAGTGCATGCCCACTATCGGGATTTGCAGGATAAGGATGCTCTTTTTGCGGTACTGGCAAAAAAAGACGGACATTTTTCTTACACAAAGGGTGTTCCATTAGAATTGGAAAACCAGGAACCCTTTGGCGGATTTATGGGATTGATTATGGAAGGTGTGCAGTTTGTTGATGAACAGGAATATGGTGATACAGACTGAGCTGTCATTTGTCATAAACTGGCTGGTTTACTTTGCAGTCATGAACAATATCTTTCGAAAAACATTGCTATAAATATTAGAGTATCCGCATAACCAGATTACCCACTCCCTGTTCAACAAGGGAGAGCTTCTGGGCAAGTCCATAGGAAAGATCCACATCCCGGCCGTCGATATAGGGGCCGCGATCTGTTACCACCGCCAGAACCTTTTCACCTGTTATAGAGTTTTTCAACTCCACTCTGGTCCCAAGAGGCATTTCCTTGTGGGCAATTGTTGCGGCGTGCATATCATAGATGTCTCCATTGGCCATGGGCTTCCCATGATATTTTTCACCGTACCAGCTAGCAACAACTGGTTTTTCACCAGTGCTTCCAGGAAGTTGAATTTTGAGTGTTTGGCCTATTTGCAGAGTTTTTGGATCGTTGATACCGTTGTCGGCCATGACATCTTTGATGTGGACATGGTATTTTTTTACGGCTAGTTCCCAGATGGTGTCACCAGGCTGGATTGTATGCTCAACTATTTTTCCTGACCTGTTATGGCTTTTTTGAGAAGCTTCTGGTACAAATGGTGTTTCTGGGATGATGGGTGTATTGTCGGTAAAGGCTGAAGAAGCACTTGGCTTCACAAATTCTTTGTGCTGTTCTGCGCGTTGTAAGGTTGTTGCAAAAGAGTTTTCCGTATTGAGGATGGCTCCTTCTTTCAAAAACCAGTTCCCGTTTTTTGATGAACGTCCGATGGCATTGGGATTGTTTTTGCTCAGTGTTTCCCAATTTGTATTTAATTGTTGGGTGACTCTTGCTATGGTGTCACCTCTTTGTACTTGATATTCAGACATAATATTCCTCCTGATAAATTATTAGCAGATTTTGTGCCAGATGTGTAAATTTCTGTAATTCTGTTGTATTGTTTTGCTCTTACTGTCAGGATGCTCTTTTTGTTCTACGCTGTTTTGTCATATTTTTGACTATATTTTGCTCCAGAAAACACAAATTGCTAACAACTTTTTATTTTATTCACTTTATCTCGGAGAACTGATATCCTGTTAATGATATCTGGATCCGATTTGTTAACCAAAAAGATAGAAAGTTCAGTTCCTTCAAGAGAATAGTGCCATGACATTTTCCCTGATAAAACAAAAAATTCTGATTATTGACGATACTCCGGCAAATATAAATTTACTGGGGCAGTCTTTGCAGAATAGATACGATATTCTTGTTGCCACCAATGGCCATGATGGAATCCGCATGGCTCAAAAAACACCATGTCCGGATCTTGTCCTCCTTGATATTATGATGCCGGGTATTGATGGCTATGAAGTTTGTGAACGATTAAAGGCAAGTGCAATTACAAATAAAATACCTGTTATTTTTGTAACGGCCATGGGGGAGACTGAAGATGAGGCAAAGGGTTTCAAGGTCGGTGGCGTTGATTATATAACAAAGCCCATTAGCCCGACAGTTGTTCGTGCCAGGGTAGAAACTCACCTGGCATTATACGATCAGAACAGAGAACTGGAGAAGAAAGTCGCCGAACGTACCCGTGAAATAATGCATACACAGGATGTAACCATCTACGGTATGGCTGTTCTTGCTGAAACACGTGATAACGAAACAGGTAAGCATATTATGCGTACTCAGCATTATGTGAAAACTCTGGCCGAATATCTGATGACCAAGAAAAAATATCGTGATTATTTGAGTAGTTCCAAGGTTAATCTTCTTTTTAAATCTGCTCCACTACATGATATCGGTAAGGTGGGAATAGCTGACAGCATTCTTTTGAAACCTGGAAAATTAACAGATGAAGAATTTACCGAGATGAAAAGGCATACCACCTATGGGCGTGATGCCATTGTTAAATCAGAGGAAGCCCTAGGTGATAAAAGCAGCACCACTTTTTTGACCCTGGCCTGTGAAATAGCGTATTCACACCATGAAAAATGGGATGGTTCCGGCTACCCGGAAGGGCTTAGCGGTGAAGATATTCCATTGTCTGGTCGACTCATGGCTGTAGCAGATGTGTATGATGCGTTAATTTCAGCACGAGTCTATAAACCTGCTTTTCCGCATGAGAAGGCAGTGGCCATAATCCTTGAGGGCAGAGGAAAACATTTTGATCCGGCTTTAGTGGATGCCTTTGTCGATGTACAGGATACCTTCAGAAAGATTGCTTTGAAATATACTGACAGGCTTGATGATATTGACCAATAAATTGAGCCAAGCGTACCAGTTTTTTTTCTGTCCTGATCTGTCCTGATTTCTCCAAAAATTAAAAAAAAGAGACGTACTATGGAAATATTAAAGTGGGATGACAGGTTTAGTGTAGGAAATGAAGAGATCAATTATCAGCATAAGATGCTGTTTGATTTTACGAATAATCTGATATCCAGTTTAGGAAGATCCTATGGACAAAATGAAATTGAAGAAATTCTCGAGGATCTGATCGCCTATACTGAGTACCATTTTACCTTTGAGGAAGAGTTGTTAAAAAATCATCCTTCAATCGTTGGTCATCGAAAAATTCATGCAGAGTTTGTTGCAAAAGTCCATCATTTTGAGGCGGAATTCAAAAAGGGAAAAGTGGAGATAAGTAGTGATCTGTTCTCGTTTCTGGTCAGTTGGATTAAAAATCATGTTCTTGATACAGATGTTGTTTTCTTTAAGGAATTGAATGAAAAGCACAAATTGTCGGGGTAACAAAGTTTGAGAATATATAAGAAGTTACAATTTTCAAAGCAGATGGTGGGAGTGCTGTTGCTTTTTCTACTTTCTGCCTTCTCACTCTCCGTGTCTGCCGCTGATATTGAGAAGATTTCAGTTGTGTATTGTCGGGATATTGCACCTTTTGAATACACTGACAAGAAGGGCATGCCTGACGGTCTTATTATTGATTTCTGGCGGCTCTGGTCGAAAAAAACCGGCATCAAAGTGGACTTTGTTGAAGCGTCCTGGAATCAGACCCTGGAGATGGTTAAAAATGGTGAAGTTGATGCACATGCCGGGCTGTTTTTTAACGAAGAGAGAGAAAAATATCTAGAGTATGGTGTCATTCTCTCAAAAACAGGTACCAATATTTTTCTGCACAATTCGCTGGATTTTCCAGAAGATATAAGAAAGTTATCTGCCTATCGAATAGGCGTTATAAAAAAAGATGTTGTTGAGGGGTATCTCCAGGATTTGCTGGGTTCCGGTAGCGTTGTCGGCTATCCCGATTATCTGTCCCTTATGAAGGATCTGCACGATGGAAAATTGAAGGCCTTTGCTGCAGATACTCCAACGGGTCTTTTTTATCTCTCTGAAAATGAGATCCTTCAAAAGTTTCATTATCAGAAGGGCGTACCTCTGTATCAGAGTGATTGGTATATTGCCAGTACCAAGGGACGGACTGAACTTGTTTCCATGATCAATGATGGGATGAAGCAGATTTCCCCAGAAGAATCGACCCTCATAGCCCGTCGCTGGATCTCTGGAAAACCAGCTGATGTTTCCGGGGATCTTATTGTGGCCATCAGCAACCATTATCCACCAATTTCAATGCTTGGCGTTGATGGACAACCGAGCGGTTATATCGTTGATCTGTGGAAGGAGTGGTCCAAACAGACCGGTAGAGAAATTCAGTTCCGTGCCTCTTCCTGGAAAGAAACAATCGAGGCTGTAAAAAGTGGTGAAGCTGATGTGCATTCAGGTCTTTTCAGATCTGTCAAACGAAGTTCCTGGCTTCAATTTTCTGATGCTCTATTTGAAATAAACAGTGCTTTATATCTGAGAGTCGATGGAAGAGTTGCATCTTTAAATCAGCTTGATGGAAAGAAAGTTGGAGTTGTTCTCGGAACCTATCAGGAGGCGTTTCTCAGGGAAAGGCATCCCGCAATTCAGGTTGTTACTTTTCCGGAAATCGATGCTTTGACCGTTGCTCTTTTACGAAAAGATATTGCAGCAATACTCTGTGAACAACCGGAAATGGAAAATACGCTCCATCGCTTCGGTGTGCAGGGTTCAATTTATGAGCATGAGACACTCTTTAGTAATGAGGTCTATGCTGGAGTTTTACGAAAAAATGTCAAATTAATGGAAATAATAAACCGGGGTTTTACGGCAATTCCTGCTGACAGGATAACTGCAATAAAGAGTCTCTGGTTTAAAGAACAGACTTTATGGACAAAGCTTTTGTATTGGGTTTTAGCAGCAGCGGCAGTATTTTTGCTTATTGCTGTTCTGGTAACTTATCAGAATCGAATGCTTGGTCGTGAGATTGCAAAACGTAAAAAAATTGAACAGGATCTTGTTCAGTCAAAACAGCAGGCTGAAGCATCAAGTCAGGCAAAATCAGTATTTCTTGCCAATATGAGCCATGATATTCGTACGCCGATGAGTGGTATTATCGGTATGAACAGTCTTGCTCTGGAAACAGATCTGAGTTCCGAGCAGCGAAACTATCTGGAGAATGTAAAGATATCAGCTAATGGCCTTCTTGGTTTATTAAATGATATTCTTGATTTTTCTAAGATTGAGGCGGGGCAACTTCTGATAGAAAATCACAATTTCAATCTGTTTGAGATGCTTGAGAGTGTCAATACCAGCATGAAGTTCATGGCCGCTGAAAAAGGACTGAATCTTGTCGTTCAGAAGGAGTTACCGGGAATTCCGGTAAATGTTAGAGGTGATGCCCTTCGTTTACGCCAAATCCTTCTCAATCTTGTCGGTAACAGTATTAAGTTCACGGAGAAAGGCTCTATAACCGTCAGTATTGATTTTGAAGAAAGAGACAATGATCAGTTGAAATTTCATTTTATGGTGACTGATACCGGGGTTGGTATTTCTGCTGATAAGTCTGATGTTATCTTTAGCAGCTTCAGTCAGGCGGATTCTTCAACAACAAGAAAGTTTGGTGGTACGGGGCTTGGTCTTACCATCTGCAAGCAACTGATAGAGATGATGGGAGGCAGAATCTGGTTTGAGGAAAATGGCGGACAGGGGACGATTTTTCATTTCAGAGTGCTTCTGGAGCTAGGCAGTGAAGAAGAAACGTCAGAGCAGGATAGTTCTGTTATTGTTGAGAACGAGGGCTTAAATATTCTCCTGGTGGATGATAATCGCATTAATTGTACTATGGCTCGTCATATATTGGATAGAACCGGGCACCATGTCACTGTGGCGCAGGATGGCCTGGACTCTTTGGAGAAACTGGTTGAAGATGATTTTGATCTGATTTTGATGGATGTTCAGATGCCTGTTATGGATGGTTTAATCGCTTGTGGCGTGATTCGAACCAGTGAGCAAAATGGTGATCTCTCTCATTTTAATTTGTCGTCTGCTCTGGAGGAAAAGTTATTTCGCAGGTGTAAAGGAAAACATATCCCCATTATTGCGATGACTGCTAATGCCATGGACGGTGATCGAAAGAAATGTTTTACCGCGGGCATGGATGAGTATTTGACAAAACCTTTTGAACCAGAGCAGATACGGGCAGTGATAGCAACCGTTATGCAAAAAAAATCCCATCTTTAGGTCTCGATATTGGTTATATGATGAAGGTATTTGATATGCACAAGGTCTTTTCCGGTTGTATTTTGTTACTGTTTGGCGTCCTGTCACCTTTGTTTGCTGAAGCAAAAACGGTGAATGATGTCTTTGCTAGAGTAATGACAGTACAATTTCAAATTGAGGAAATTAGAGTCTTTCACAATATCGAAGACGAATGGCCGACCGTCGCAATCCAAAAGAACAAAACTCCCAGCCATGTGTTGCAAAAATGTTTTGAAGTGTTGGAGAAAATTAATCGACTCCGTCGTATTGAAGACTTGGGTGAAATTACAATCCCCACCTATCCGGCTCGAGATATTTCACCCAATGACGTATATGATCTGGTGGAACGTCTCGGGCAGGAATTATCACTTCTTCTTGAATATAAGCATGATTCTAAAGCGAGTTGTGCCATACCTCAGGTCGTCATAGGTAAAACCTCCAATGATATTTATCAGAAATTATGGGAAATTTCTTACTCACTCAATCCACTGCTGGGGATGAGAGGGGTCAGTCCCAATGATGCCTATGCTCTTTCTGAACAAATATTGAAAGAAATTCGTTTTTTACGAAATTCTCAAAATCTCACAAAGGGGGCCGTCCGGCCCATTCTCGGTAAGGGCAAATTTCCAAATCATGCGTTGCAGGCAACTTCTGACCTTATGGCCATCATTGCTGGGTCACAGAAAAATCTCTGGATGATACCGGTGATACCAAACAGAGTTCCTCGTCGGGTAATTACCGTTTCCGACGTATATGATGGATTACTTGGAGTGCAGGCAGAGTTACAACGTATAAAGTTTCGGTTGGGGCTGGAACGCAGTATTCCTCTTCCGGAAATTCATAAACGTTACGACGCCGATGATATTATTCGCAATTTGAAATGGGCCATGGAGCTCATGCCCCTCTTTCCACTGGATGATAAGTTAAGCCAGTATGAGCAAAAATCTCTGATCAAGACACCTGATCATGTCTTTCAGGTAGCTGAACATATTTTGTGGGAATTGGGGAGATACAAGGAGCATCTCGGGATACGTCAGGTGGGATCTGCTGAGGAGATGTTGAAGGGACTTGCTCCTCACCATGTATACAGCAAAACTCTCGAATGTCTACGGCAGGTGAGCTTGTTGCGGAGCAATAAAGACCTCGGCCCCATAGCTCTCCCCACTCGTCCGCTGAGGGCTATAACTCCGGCTGAGGTGTTTGAGCTGGCCGCCAGGCTCGATATGGAACTCGGCATACTTTACATGTCAGTTCAGATTGATCCAGTCCCCTGGCACAAAGATTACCGAGGATTTGTCGAGGGCAAGACACCCAGCGATGTGTTCAATAAGATGCAGAAAATAGCCAGGGAAATTGATGTCTTAATGGGGAATCGTGGCTACTCCATTGATGACAGTCATATGTTGGCAGATACTATCCAGAAGGAACTCAATCTGGTTTTGATCCATCTTGATGTGGAGATAATGGAATTGCCGATTGTGGTTACGGCAGGTCGTCTGCAACCGCATCATATCTTGACCAGCTCCCATGAATTGTGGGATCTGCTGAAGCTGGTGCAGCTTCGAGCAGGAATGCAATTGAGTCTTATTCCCTTGATACCACCAACTGCGGAGACTACTGATACGGATGTCTATAATGAATTACAGCTGATTCTCACTGAAGTTGAAAACTTAAAAATCCATCTGAATATGACAAGTACCCTGTCGCCGTGTCAAAGAGAACAGGGCAAAACGATAAATCTTGTTGAGCAGAATATCCGGCAATCAAGTCACATCCTTATGCAATTACTTGGTCGGGCGATGAAAGGAACGGTGGCAGAATGAGATTTTTTCAGACCATGCCGGTTAAGATTGCTGTGTTTTCTTTTGTCGTCTCAGGGTTTGCTGTAATACTCATTGGTCTGTTGGCCTATCAGAACACAGATTCCATCCTGCGTCAGGAGTCTTTGGTTCGACTGCAGGACTTGTTACAACGGGAAACAGGGCGTTTGGAAACCACGTTTCAGATTTTTCAGGAAGATGCTCTGTTTCTTGCTAATGCCCCATCGGTGAAGGGAATCCTGCGGAGTATTGCAAGTGGCGATGGGTATGATGAACAGGAAAATGCCACAGAGGCCATATGGCAACGACGTCTTGCTGCTCATCTTGGAACTGTGCTTCAACAGAGGGCAGCGTATTTGAGTATCCGTCTCATTCTTGATCAGAATGAAGGGCGTGAGTATGTCCGTATTGACAAAGTTGATGGGAAAATTCATGAATCTGCAGAGGAGGAGTTACAACAGAAGGGGCATCGGGACTATTACCAGGAAACGCTTAAACTACAGAAAGGGGAGGTCTACTTTTCTGCAATTAATCTTAATCGTGAGCACGGTCGTATAACTTTGCCAATGCAGCCTGTTATCCGCTTTGCCACTCCTGTTTTCGATCATGACGGGCTGGTCGCTGGCATCCTTGTTTTTAATATTGATTTTAAAGGTATCACTAAAACATTCAGCAGGAGTCATACAAATACTCATTTTATGATGACTAACAGCTTCGGTGATTATCTTATTCACAAAGATGAAAACCGGATCTTTGGGTTTGAATTCAATCGTCCCAGCCGAATACAGGATGACTATCTTGTCCTCCAGAGTTTTATTGCTAAAAACAGTAAGGAAGAGACATTGAGCCTTGATCAGATGGCGGGAGATGTTGGAATGGCTCTTCGTAAATTTCACTACGATCCACTTAATCAGGATCATTGCATGATCCTGGGTGCTGAGGTCTCACTTGATATTCTCCGTCAGAAATCTTTGATGCTGCGGAACAAACTGATCCTTATTTTATTTGGTGCTGTATTGATGATCAGTTTTGCCACATCCATTCTTGCTTATCTCGTGACACGTCCACTTAAAGAATTGACCACGGCCGCTGACCGTATCGCAAATGGGGAAGATGTTGAGGTGCCTGCCTGTGGTAATGATGAGGTGGGGGTGCTGGCAAGCTCCATGCAAACCATGCTTCATCATCTGCACAGTTCAAGGCAGGAGGTTCAGGATCTTGCATATTCACTGGAAGATAAGGTTCGGGAACGAACTCAGGACTTAGCTTTGGTAAACGGTGAGTTAAAGGAAGAAATTGTTGAACGCCAAAAGGTGGAACAGGATCTGCGTCTGGCCTCAAAGTATCTTGAGATTACTCAGGAAGCTCTGGTTATCACCGATCCCTCCGGGACTATTCTAGAAGTGAATGAAGCTTTTGTAGAAATGGCAGGATTTTCGCGTTCTGAAGTTCTCGGTGAGAATCCTCGGGTGCTGAAGTCAGGCAGACATGATAAGAAATTTTATGAAGAGATGTGGCGGGCTCTTCTTGAGGAAGGACACTGGCAGGGAGAAATCTGGGATAGACGTAAAAATGGAGAAGTCTATCCCAAATGGATTTCTATTTCTGCGGTGAGAAACAAAGATGGTGAGATTACAAATTTTGTGGCTCTTTCCACTGATATAACGGCAAGTAAAGAGGCTGAGGAAAAACTCGAGAAACTGGCTCACTATGATCCTTTGACAGGTCTTGCCAACAGGTTACTCTTCCATTACCGACTTGAACATGATCTGGCCATGGCTGGTCGTAGAAAGTGGGATCTTGGACTTATACTGTTGGATCTTGATGGTTTTAAGGAGGTAAACGATACCCTGGGACATCCGGCAGGAGATCAGTTACTCATTCAGGTTTCAGAGCGTTTACAGGGAAGTGTCAGAGAGAGTGATACCGTTGCCCGTCTTGGTGGAGATGAATTTGTGGTCATTCTCACCAATATTCAGAAAGAAAATGATCTGGCTATGCTGGGTCAAAAAATACTTGATGCACTTCGGGCTCCCTATGAACTCGATGGTGAACGGGTGGAAATCTCGGCCAGTCTGGGGATAGCTGTTTATCCTGATGATGGTAAAGATGCAAATCTACTCCTTAAAAATGCTGATACTGCCATGTATCATGCCAAGGATGATGGTAAAGGAAGGATACAATTTTATACTGAAGCCATGACCAAAAAAGCCGCTGCCAGGTTCAGGCTTGCTGCTGACCTGCGAACGGCTCTGGAAAACGAGGAATTTCTTGTCTATTACCAGCCAAAGCTTTCACTTATGGATGGTCGGATAGTTGGCCTGGAGGCTCTGGTGCGTTGGAAGAGCAATGGAGAAATTATTCCGCCTTTTAAGTTTATTCCCGTGGCTGAGGAAACTGGTATCATCACTGAAATTGGCGAGTGGGTGTTGCGACAGGCCTGCATTCAGACCAAGAAATGGCACGAGGAATTTCCTGAACTGCGTATTTCCGTGAATCTCTCCGGAAAACAGTTTTCCAGCAAGGGATTGGTGGAAATGGTGGATTCGGTTTTGAAAGAAACAGGCCTTGATCCTGGTAAGCTTGAGCTAGAAATCACTGAAACAGTAATTATGAGTGATGTTGATGCAACCATTGAAAGCCTTTGGCAACTGAAAAAGCTTGGACTGGTTCTATCGGTTGATGATTTTGGAACCGGATATTCATCCCTGAGTTATCTGAAAAGATTTCCCATTGATGTCCTTAAGGTGGATCGTTCTTTTGTTATGGATATCACTGAAGATGCCAATGATAGAGCGGTGGTGAAAGCCATTGTCTCACTGGGAATTCAGTTAAAGATGAAGGTTATTGCTGAAGGAGTGGAAACCATAGAGCAACTCACTATTTTGAAATCCATCGATTGTCACGAGATGCAAGGGTATCTGGTTAGCCCTCCTGTTCCGGCAGAAGAGTTTTATAAGCTGGCGCTGGACTGGAAAAAAGAGAAAAAATATCTGCAACTGATGCAGGACAGTTGAATTTAACGTATGTCATGTGAAAAATGAAGACAATAGAAGAGCAAAAACGTAAGCGGAAGAGTCAGCTAACTCTAAGATATATGCTATCAGTTGGGCTTATTTTTCTGGTATCTCTTTCTTCTCTGGTGATGCTTGATCATATTCTCGAGAAACAGGATGGTTACGCAGTTGTTATTAATATGAGTGGCAGGCAGCGTATGTTGTCACAACAAATATCACTTTTAGCCTATGAGATAATTACAGAACAAAGGGAAGATGTGAAGGTTGGACTGCTTGATCAAATTGATTTTTCAATTAATTTGATTAGAGAATCTCATCAGCAACTTGTCTCCCAAAATAAAGAGAATGGAGTCGGGGTTGAACCCAGTGTGGAGCTTCTAAATATCTATTTTCATGCACCCTTTGAGGTGGATAGGATATTTAATGAATACCTTTTAGCTATTGAGGCGTTGGTAGGGAATTCAACTTCAGAAAAAAATCTTGATGAATTAAGTGCGTTATCGATAACTGCACGAGGTGCGTTGCTTGATGGCCTTGACAGGGTTGTTAAGCAGTTTGAGATGGAAAGTGTTAATTATTCAGAATCACTGAAAAAAAGTAGTGTTGCTATTTTTCTGATTACGGTTGTTCTGTTGTTTTTGATTATTCTTTTTGGCTTTCGTCCCATGGTGGCAACTGTTGTTGAAAATGAGGGGATGCTTAATTCTATTCTTGATTCAATTCCTGTTCTTATGGACATTGTCAGAAAGGAAGATGGAACCATCCTCTATCAAAGCAAATTTCTGCTTGATCGCCTGGGAGCGTCAGGCATTGGCAAAAAATGTTTTGAGGCATATAAAACTGATACTACATCATGTGAATCCTGCCCTCAACGTCACTTAGGAAGTGCTCCAATGGTGGAGGAATTCACCTGTTTTGATAAGCTTGGAGTGGACAATGTTATTAATATAACGCATTTACCCATCGTTTTCAAAGGGGAAGATGCACTGCTTCAGACATTTCAGGATGTGACTGAACAGAGAAATACTGAAACATTTCTGACGGAGGCTAAAGAAGAAGCTGATCACGTCAGTAATCTTAAATCGAATTTTCTTGCGAATATGAGTCATGAAATCAGAACTCCTATGAATGCGATTCTTGGCTTTAGCGATCTCATTATAGAAACAAAGCTGAATATACAGCAGCGGGACTATTTGAACAAAATTCGCCATTCTTCCAAGTCTCTTTTGCAGGTTATTAATAAGATTCTTGATTTTTCAAGTGTTGATGCAGGTGAAGTGGTACTTGAAAAGAAGGAATTTTCTTTAGAAGGCATACTGGAGGAACTGATCCATTTTTTTGGTGATCAGGCTCTTGAAAAAAATATTGAACTGGTGATTCACCAGGAGAAAGACATTCCCGTCTTACTCGTCGGTGACGCTTTGCGATTACAACAAATCCTGGCGAATCTTCTCTCTAACAGTGTCAAATTCACTGATGAGGGTGTTATTACTGTCCAGATGAAACGGTTGCCTGATACCGCCCGGAGGGTAAACCTGGAATTTAATGTAAGGGACACCGGTATCGGTATTGCCAGGGAGAAATTGTCCACCCTGTTTACTCCTTTTTCTCAGGCTGACAGCTCAACAACACGGCAATATGAAGGAACTGGCCTGGGATTGGCTATCTCAAGTCAACTGGTTGAATTGCTTGGAGGGAACCTGACAGTAAATAGTGAGGAGGGTGTTGGAACTGTATTTAGTTTTAGAATTGGTTTTGAAATGGCAAGGTCACAGGTCCAGAGAGCTGATGAAAAGAAAGCTTGTTCCGATGAAAAATCAGTTATGGCAAATATTAGAGGGGCTCATCTGTTATTAGTTGAGGACGATGCCATCAATTGTCAGGTGGCGGAAGCAATTCTGGCAAAGGCCGATATCAGTGTGGATGTTGTTAATAATGGGCAGCAGGCCCTGGGGAAAATTCCTGTAGCGGAAGTAAAGTATGACGCTGTTCTCATGGATATTCAAATGCCGGTTATGGGGGGTGTTGAGTGTGTACAAGAGATACGAAAAAGAGAAGAGGTCAGTGCCACTGGCTTTTCGGAATTTGCCGATCGACTTCCTATTATAGCCATGACGGCCAATGTTTTGAAAGGCGATAAAGAACATTTTCTACAGGCAGGAATGGATGATTATGTTGCGAAGCCCATAGATAAGAAAGAGCTTTTCGCTGTCCTTGCCCGCTGGATATCAAAGAATAATTTCTTTACTATTCGGGTAGGCGAAGAGAGAAGACAGACTCAGGAACAGGCTTCGTGGAGTGGTGAAAATAGAAGGAAGAGGGAAGAACGAAGAAAACAGTCAGCTGATGGAAATCGCCTGGAATCGGACGAATATCATTTGCCTGAAGACTTACCGGGAATAGATCTCAAGCAGGGACTTGCAAGACTTGAGGGGAATAGTGGACTCTATATTCGATTGCTGAAAGAATTTGCTGTGGATATTTCATCCTCAACAGAGGACATCGCGAAGGCGCTTGAGACTGAAGATCAGGAATGTGCGGTAAGGATCGTACATACAGTTAAAGGAATGGCTGGAAGCCTTGGTGCCACAAAACTTGCTTCCGCATCCCTTGCTTTTGAAATGACTATGAGAAATGGCGGAAATACCAGGATAGAATTTGCTGAATTTACGGAAGCACTGCAAAGTACTCAGCACTCTCTTGCTTTTTTTCGAAACGACCAGGAAGAGGAGGAACTGATTGGAGAGATTGATCATTCGGTAAATGAAGAAAAGGTTGCAAAGTTGGTGCTTGAACTTGACAACTTACTGCTCGAAAAGAATTTTGAAGCTGGCAGTAAATGGGATGAACTCAAACCGTTATTGTCTGGAGCCGATAAGGGAGTACTTATTAAAATTGATAATCTTATAGCCCGGTTTGATTTTGAAGCATCCCGGAAACTATTAAGGAAGGTTTAGCAGTACTAAAATAGGTTTGATTCATTCCCTGTTGCAATAATATCCACCAGTTGGAGAGATTCATGTCTCTCCAGCTTCCCCTGATGGATTCCACTATATTTTCCGTATGAAGCTCTGCGCATCAGGGAAGATTCTTATCATTTGAAACGATATTTGAATGCTTAAAGCAGTGACACGGCAGTCACTGTGTTGTGCTAAGCAAGTATCTGATATATAAGTATGAATACCTGTCGATTTACCAGTCGCAGAATTTGTTAATTCTCTATGAAGTATCTATACTATTACGTGAGTGAATGAAGATATGAGTACCATATTAATTGTAGATGATGACCTTGGTTTACAGAAAATTCTCGAGATTTCCTTACAGAAGTGCAGAGATGATTTTGATGTTCTTTTTGCCAGCAATGGTAAGGAGGCGATTGAAATTCTTGATCAGGGCAATGTCAGTTTGCTGGTGACCGACATAAAGATGCCGAAAATGGATGGTCTGGCACTGCTTGCTCATATGAGTGTTAACCATTCAACAATTCCCTGCATAGTTTTAACATCTTACAATATTCCAGGGTTTGAACAAAAACTCTCTCGTTCCATCTTTCATTTTCTGAAAAAACCGGTTGATTCGGTGAAACTGATTGAATTGATCCAGAAAGGATTAGAGCAGGTTGAAAGAGGTGAGGCCCTGAGTGGTATTTCCGTTTCCGGTCTTATGCAGATTATTGAAGCGGAAGGAAAAACGTGTTTTCTGGTAATACATTCAGGTGGCATAAAGCAGGGAGGGATGTATTTCAATGAAGGGGTATTGTTCGATGCCATCTGCGGCAGGTTGACTGGAGAAAGAGCCGCCATGCAGCTCATTGCTCTGGAAACGGGGCAGGTGGAATACCGAAAACTTCCTCAAAAAAATATTTCTCAGCGAATTCAAGTTGGAATACAGGCACTGATCCTTGAAGCAATGAAGTTCAAGGACGAAGAACAATCCTTTGAAGAAGAGTTTAGGGATGATGAGTCTGTGAAACGGGATGTTTTGCTGACAAAAGGGATAGAGCTTTGCGAAGGGATACATCTTAAAGAGGCACAAAAACTCCTTTTACTTGTCGCTTCAAAGGATGACGATAATATGCTGGCCTGGCTATGGCTGTCAAGAACTGTTGGCAATATGAAACAGTTGCGTGTTGCTTTGACGAAGGCTTATAAGCTGGCTCCTACTCATAAAGATGTCCTGCATGATATCAAAGTGTTCAGTGTTGCCAGTAAGGCTAAGCTGTCAGTAATACTTCATTGTCCCTATTGTTATGCACCAATAGCTGAAAGAGCATCTTACTGCCATGGTTGTGATGGGATTCTCGCGATCAGTGAGAGTGTGCTGGGTGATATCAGTAACAGAGGAAACCCTGAGGAATTCCGGGCTGCTCTTGAGCGCTTTGAGAATGTACTCATTCGAGAAATAAATTTACCCGTACTCTTTTATGCAGCTCTGGCCTGTCTGCATCTCAATGATTCCACATCCGCACTTGAATATCTTGAGCAGTTACAGCAATGCGTGGGGCCTCAGGAGAGTATGTACACGATAACAGTGGAACGTATTGTCGCCTTTATTGCCGCGAATCAGCTGGCAGAAGATGAACAGGAAGATTTGATTGAAGAAGTGCAGCCTGGCAGTGGCTTGCTTGTACCGGCTTCAGAACACAAGAAGGTACTGGTGGTGGAGGATAGTCCGACCACCCGTAAGGTTATCAAAATAACCCTGGAAAGGAGTGGTTTTGTCGTTGTGGAAGCAGTGGATGGCGTTGACGCCCTGGCCAAAATTAATGATGAAAATCCAGACATTATACTTCTTGATCTTATGCTCCCTAAACTGGATGGTTATGGGATTCTTTCAGTTCTTAAACAAAATAGTAAATTGAAGAAAATCCCGGTGATTATGCTCACCAGCCGAGATAGCTTGAAGGATCGGATCAAGGGACGTTTATCATCAGTCAGCGCCTATCTGACAAAACCTTTTAACCCGGAAATCTTGATTGAAAATGTGAATCAGTTTATCTCAAAAAAATGAGTAAATTGAATAGATTTTAAAGGGGAAAATCCAGACATCGAATAGATCCAGTAAGGAAAAGTCTTTCTTGAGGAGTGAGAGTTGTGACAACTCAGTTTGAAAAAGATCTTGCGATGCTTCTTGGTGATGCTGCTTCTGGATCTGATGATACAGATATGGGTGACCTGTCGGGTATAGAAAATGATGGTGCTAATGATGTAATGGCAGAAAAGCCTTCAGGTCATGATGTGGTTCAGGAGGTGGAGTATTCCTTTGTGGAAGGTGGCTTTGGTCCTGAATTGCGGGAAGTCTTCGACGATGAAGCCGAGGGACACCTGGAAAATATCAGCAGACAGCTCAATGAATTGTCTTCGACTGTAATCGAACGTATCGCTGTAACGGTTGAGCTTCGTGAAAAACTCTATTCGATCAGGCGTTCAGTACATACCCTGAAGGGTGCAGCTGCCGTTATTGGAATAGAATCAGTTGCTAAGTGGGGTCATGATTTTGAAGATTTTCTCGATAATCTCCATGACGAGTCCGATACAATTTCACCTGACAGTATTACGGCCATGCAGGAAGGAGTAGATATCCTAGAGCTGTTGGCACTTGATCCGAGTGTGGATATGAGTGCTGAAATTGGCAGTCTGCAAAATCGTTTCCCAACTATTATGGCGGAGGGTTTGTCTGCTACAGAAGAGAATGTTACAAAATCTGTGAATCAAGTTCAGAGCAGAAAATCCAGAGGTAGTCACAGAAAGGACGCCAAAAAGATACTTCGAGTTGATAGTGAAAAAGTTGAAGAGCTCATGGGGCTGAGCGGTGATATGGCTGTAAACCTCAAAAACCTTGAAACCTCAGCTGTGTCAATGCAGTCAGGCCTTGATGAGTTTGGGATAACCATGCAGCGTTTGAGAAATATCGTTTCAACGTTGGAGACTGGCTACAAACGAAATGGTGGTAATGGGGCTATTCGGGACAGTCAGGGTGGCTTAGAGGCGTTTGACTCGTTGGGGGTAGATCGTTACTCTGATTTGCAAGGTATACTGAACTCGTTGAATGAGACAGTTGCTGATCTTGATGTAATGAGAGAGCAGAATTTTATCACTATCCAGAATTCGTGGCAGGAAGCTGTTTCCAGACAGCGTAGACTGGTGGATGAAACTCAGGGTGTGGTTGTGTCCATTCAGAAAACCCCCTTTTCAACCTTGGGTAATCGCTTATATAAGACGGTTCGTGAATCGGCTAAGGCCACCGGGAAAAAAGTACGATTACGTATTGATGGTGCTGATCTGGAGATGGATACCCATATCTGGAATGTATTGGTGGACGCTTTGATGCACCTGATTCGCAATTGTATTGATCATGGCGTTGAGTCGAGTAAACAGCGGCAGATCGCAGGAAAGCCAGAACAGGCAACCATTCGTATTAATTGCTTACGGCAGGGAAATCGTTTTGTTTTGCGTCTGTCGGATGATGGTGCTGGACTGGATTATGATGCAATTAGAAGAAAAGCACAGGTTCTTTATCCGGGAATCGATGTCACTCAAATGGATGAAAAGGAGCTGACTGACCTTATTTTCAAGCCGGGTTTTTCTGTTTGTTCAGAGGTCTCTTCCATGTCCGGACGAGGTGTCGGGATGGATGTGGTTAAAAATAGTCTTGATCAGTTGGACGGAATTGTTGAAGTGCACACTTCTCCGGGAGAAGGGACTGAATTTGTCCTCTCCATACCCATTGCCATCGCTTAATTTATGCTGAGGCCGTAGATGTGCATTTTCAATGCAGGGATATGTTTGCTATGAGCATTGGATTTTGACAAAATGAATATAAAATACGGAATGTTAAAAAATATTTAACAAGGGATAATAGAATGATAACAATGAGAAAATTATTTCTGAGAATTGCCTTTACTGTGTTTGGTTGTTTTGTGCTGCTGCAAACGGCAGGTGCGGCAGGTAATCAACAGGTTGTAACACTTGAAGCTGTAGTCAATATTGAAAATGTGAGCCAGAAAATTACCAAGGCATACTTTTGTAAACAGCTTGAAATTCATGCTGCTCAAGCTGAAAGAGATATAAGTGAAGGATTGGAGAAACTGGATAACGCAATTGCGACATTAAGTAAGGATGCCTCAACCGATGAAAAATTGAAGGGGATAGTAACCTTTATCGAGTTCTCACGTGATGAGATGAAGGCCACTCTTGAACAGCCTTACTCTGAAGGAAATGGGGCAATGATGTTGGATTTCAGTGAATTACTGCTTGAAGGGGCGACGCTGATTGAGCAGAAGCAGTTTACTCAAAATGATACCGAACAGATTGGGCTGGTTACTGTCAAATATATGGATTTTTTGCTGGAACGTATAAACAAATATTATATTGCTCATAGGGCTGGATTTAAAGAATATAACAATGTGGTTCAGCTTAAAAAAGCCGTTGAAGGATTTGCAACAAGCCTGAAAAAACTTAATGTTTACAGTTATCCGGCTTCGTTGCAACCCAATATTGAAGAAATCAACAAGCTCTGGCCCATTGCCAAAAAATTGTATCTTGGTATTGAAAAAGGATCACGGCCTATTATTGTCATGGCTTCAGCAAAAAATCTGAAAAATGTACTCAATATTCTTCAGGATTATCATGTTGAGCAAATGACGGCTCAGTAATGGTGAAATTTCTGACTGAATGGGGAACTGATGAGATCAATAGATAAAAATAAAATAATCTGGATGCTGGTCAGTACGCTTATGCTGACAGGGTTTTGTTTTGTAAGGAATGCAAATTCTGCGATTGAATCAATAGAAGAAGCTGTGAATCGTGCAGGCAGGCAACGTATGATAACACAACGTTTACTGAAAGATTATGCAATGGTTGGAATGGGGATGCAGGTTGCTAACCCTGAAGCAGATTTAAAAGAAAAAATTCGCTGGTTTGAAAAGTCATTAAAAGATTTGCAGGCAATGCAGGTTAATGATGAAGTTAACAAAAGTTTGAAGGAAAACGAAATTCTGTGGCAACCAATTAAAGTTGTTTTAGAAGAAAGGGCTGAAAAATCCAAGGCAAAGGATTTGCAGATAAACCTTGAGGCTTTATTGGAATCCTGCCATAGAAGTACCGTTCTCCTCAGTAAGGCGTCAGGTAGTGAAGCCGGTGAAATCGTAAATGTTTCAGGTCGTCAGCGTATGTTGTCACAAAGACTGGACTCTTTGTATATGCTGAAAGTATGGGGTGTAAATGACCCTGAATTCAAAGTTAAACTTGAAAATACCATGGGTGATTTTGCAAAAGCACAGATAGTACTTGCGGAGACTTCTATGACAACATTGGAAATACAGAAGAAACTCACCGCAGTAAAGAAAATATTCTTATTTTTTGAGATTATGGCAAAGACACGTTCTGAAAGATATTCTCCTTCTCTTATCAGCAAACTGACGAATAGTATGCTCATTGAGATGGATGATGTGACACGATTGTATGTTGACGGGAAATAATCTGGGAACAACCAAGTTTTAATTGGAACACTATGACAAACCAAATAAACAGGCAGTTGAGTGTGAAGAGTAATGAGGTTTCATTTGAGCGTATCTGTGATTATTTAGCGAATAGATATGGGATGGACCGTGGCCAGGCTGAACAAATAATGGAAACATACGCTGGCGTACTGCTGGAGTCCTTCCGGAAGCTTCAAAGTTTTCTACAAGATCATGATGGGAAAAGTGGCTCTTGCCAGGCGCATACTCTCAAAGGAGCATTTTTAAATCTTGGATTGCCAGAGCAGGCCGATATTGCGGCTATTCTTGAAAAGGAATTGTGTAAGAATATAACGAAGGATCATGTTATACAGGTTGAGAGTCTTATTCTTGAATTAAGACCAGTAACCGAAAAATACCCTGGAGAGAAGGGAATAAAATGATAGTAGAAAAAAATATCAAAATGTATCTGAAAAATAGAGAGATGTGTTGTGTCAGTTGTTGCTCTCTCTAGTGGCACCCACCGATGTCACGGTGGTACTGTTTTTATCTGCTTTCACAGACTATAATAGTGTGGGGCATTGCCTGAATACTCCTTCCGGAAACTGTTTTTTGTTTCTGTGGTTCGACAACATCAGCTGAGCTGGATAATGCTGTGTTCACCGCCAGATGCCATGTCCGTGAGCGTAGTTCTGGAAGGTTCATAGATAGAGTTTCATCTGACATGTTAAACATAATATGCAGATCTTCTTCCTTTGCCTTCACTCTGCTCAACGTTAAAGCAAGAATCCGAGACGATGGATCTTTCCATTGAGGTTTGTTTAACTTTGCGCCATGCCAGGTGATATCCTTCATGTCGGAGAGGGTGGATTTAGATCCCGAAAGAAATTGACGCTGCATGAGACTTGCGTGTCGCTTACGTAATTTTATCATCCCTCTTGTGAAGAGAAACATCTCCCTGTTTTTTTCAAGCAGATCCCAGTCAAACCAGCTCAGTTCGTTGTCCTGACAGTAACAGTTATTGTTGCCCTGTTGAGTGCGTAACACTTCATCTCCGGCAAGAATCATTGGTATTCCTTGACTGAGCATAAGGATTGCCATAAAGTTTTTAATCTGTCTTGTCCTGATGCTTTTAATTGCAGCATCATCGGTTGAACCTTCTGCGCCGTAATTCCTGCTGTGGTTCTGATTGTCACCATCTCGGTTTTTTTCACCATTGGCCTGATTGTGTTTTTCATTATAACTGACCAGATCATAGAGAGTGAAACCGTCGTGACAGGTAATAAAATTGACAGAGTTAATGGGCAGACGTCCTGAATTTTGATAGAGATCGCTCGAACCTGTAAGTCTTGTGGCAAGTTCCGGGACAAGTCCCGGGTCACCCTTAATAAACTGTCGAAGAAGATCACGGTAGCGACCGTTCCATTCCGCCCAGCGAAATCCAGGGAAACTTCCGACCTGATAAAGACCGCCTGCATCCCACGCTTCGGCGATGAGCCTGGTGCGAGATAATATGTCAGAAAATTCGATATTCCAGACAACGGGTGCGTGATACATGGGAACCCCATCTTCACCGCGAGCAAGAATTGATGCCAGGTCAAATCGAAAGCCGTCAACATGAAATTCTTTCACCCAATATTCAAGAGCCTGAATAATAAAACGAGCAACCAGCGGGTGGTTGCAGTTCACCGTATTTCCACAACCGCTGTAATTTTTATAGAGCATTGGGTCATGATCTTCGAGGTGATAAAATCCACGGTTCATCAAACCCTTAAAGTTTATGGTCGGCCCATCTTCTCCGCCTTCTGCAGTATGGTTGAAGGCGACATCAAGGATAACGCTGATATCCGCCTTATGTAAGGCTTTGATCATATCCCGGAATTCATCTCCGTGACTGCCGGAAAGAGGATCAATACAGTAACCGGGATGGGGACTGAAGAAGGAATGAGTGGCATATCCCCAATAGTTATGCAGTCCGAGATCTCGAGCGTTATCAGGAAGATCCTGTTCGTCAAAGGCCATGACAGGCAGGAGTTCAACGGCGGTTATTCCAAGATCTTTGAGATATTCTATTTTCTCTGTAATTCCGGAGAAGGTTCCCGGATGTGTTACTTGTGCCGATGGATGACGGGTAAAGCCTCCCACGTGAAGTTCATAAATGATCTCGTTTTCTCGTTTCTGGTGCAGCGGAGCGTCTCCCTGCCAGTCGTAATTATTTTCCGGTAAAACCATTGCCCGCATGGATACCGGCCCTGGTTCCTGTGCAGAATCCCGATTAAGTTTTCGTTGCCAGAGAGGAGTTGTCACAGCCCTTGCCCATGGGTCAAGCAGTTCAAGAGAAGGATTAAAACGACAGCCGGGATCATTATCTTCAGGCCCATCAACCTGCCATGTGTAGGAAATTTCTCCATTGCCTGTCATTCCTTCCAGAAAAACATGCCAGAAGAAAAAGTTTCGGTTTTTTACCGGATCAAGATCAATAACTTGAAAGGGTTTGCTTGATTCCGGTTTTTCATAAAGAATGAGTGTGACGGCACTGGCATGTCTTGAGAAAATACAGAAATTTGTGCCATGTTCAGAGACGGTGGCACCTGCAGGATAACGATGTCCGATTGTAACGGGATAGTGGTTCATGGGCATTTATTAGGTTGTTGCTGGAGGCTCTATCAGCTGTAGCGTTTGCCGTGCGATTTCATACTCTTCGTTTGTCGGGATAACCAGAACTTTAATATCACTCTCAGTTGTCTGGATTTCCAGGATGTCCTTCTTGCGGATTGTATTTTTGTTTTCATCAAGAGTCAGGCCAAGTCGTTCGAGATCGTTACAGCTCAGTTGTCGAACAGTGGCTGAGTTCTCACCGATCCCTCCTGTGAATACGATACAGTCTACTCCCCCGAGGGCTGCCATGTAAGCGCCGATATATTTTTTAATCCTGTAGCAGAATATGATCAGAGCAAGTTTTGCCTGACTGTCACCTTTCTCAGCAGCTTCGCTGATGGTGCGCATGTCATTTTCGCCACAGATCCCTTTCAGTCCGCTTTCTTTGTTGAGCAGGGTATCAAGATCGTCTATATTCATGCCGCTTTCCCGGCTGAGATAAAAGAGTATGGCTGGATCAAGATCACCACTGCGACTACCCATTACAAGACCTTCAAGAGGAGTGAGCCCCATGGAAGTATCAATGCATTGGCCTCCTTTGATGGCCGCTGCACTGGCGCCATTGCCGAGGTGCAGAGTTATAATGTTCAACTCTCTAATTGGCTTGTTAAGATAAAGTGCGGCCTGTCGTGCCACATATGCATGGGAAGTGCCATGGAATCCATAACGGCGAACCTTCTGTTTCTCGTACAACTCATAGGGAATAGCATAGAGATAGGCATGTTCGGGGATTGATTGATGGAACGCGGTATCAAAAACGGCCACCTGTGGGGTTTTTGGAGCATGTTCCATGGTGACCTTGATTCCCATCACATTTGCAGGGTTGTGGAGAGGGGCAAGGGGCGCGAGATTTTCAATTGCCGAAATAACTTGTTTGTCGATGAGAACAGGCTCATGAAAGATTTCTCCACCGTGAACGACCCGGTGTCCAATTCCAGCAAGTTCATCGGTGTGAATAAGGGTACTGCTTTCCATAAGCATCTCAGACATGATTGCGATGGCTTCCCGATGATCAGCAACAGGAACAGTATGTTTTAGTTCTCTTTCGGTACCTGTGGCATCCTGGAACAGAAGCTTTGCTGAACTTTTATTGTTCCCGATTTGTTCTATTAGCCCAGAGGCAAGTACGCTGAGATCAGACTTTGCAAAAAGTTGGAATTTAAGTGAAGAAGAACCGGAATTGAGTATCAGTATTTTCATGAATCTATTCCTGTAACTCTATGATTTCCATCTTATGGTTGGACTCCGGATGGTCAGGAGAAGGGCCTTCAGCCTTAATAAGACAGTTGCCTTGTAATTCATATTCCCTCACGTAGCGCCTGGCACTGTCAAGCCAGTCTTCCGGGCGTTTGTCCACCAGAATGGGGTGTACACCATAGGAAAACATCAGATCACGACAGGTTTTACCTGAGGTTGAAATAGCCAGTATCCAGACCGGTAAACGAAACCGTGTCAGGCTTCTTGCCATATAACCACTGTATGTCGGAGCAAGAACAGCGGCCAGAGAATCGATTTTGGCAAAGATATTTTCAATACTGACTGCTATGAGGTCAACGTTGCTTGGTATATAACCACCGCTTGTGTGTGGTTTTAACACAATGTCAAAGTGGCGATGTAACCTGTGTGGTTCCGTTGCTGTGGCTATTCTGGCAAGCATCTGTACAGATTCCAGAGGATAGTCACCCATGGCGGATTCTTCAGAAAGCATAACGCAGTCGGTTCCGTCAAGAATGGCATTGGCAACATCGGTGGATTCGGCTCGGGTGGGTCTGCGGTTTCCGGTCATGGATTCCAGCATCTGGGTTGCGGTGATCACTGGTACACCAAAGAGATTTGCGCGAGCCGTAATGGTTTTCTGGGCGATAGCAATTTCTTCGATGGGGATTTCCACCCCAAGATCACCCCTTGCCACCATGACTCCATCGGTGACTTTAAGGATGCCATCAATGTGTTCCCAGACACTTGCTCGCTCTATCTTGGCCACAATAAAAGGATCAAACCCCATCTCTTTTGCAGCATTACGAACGTCGAGTATATCCTGGGCAGTATTTACAAAAGACTGACCGACGGCATCGACACCGTTTTCAAGAGCAAATTGCATGCATTCACGATCACGCGGGGTGAAGGCACTGGTTCCAAGATCAATGCCCGGAATGTTTAGACCTTTTCTGGGATACAATTTTCCACCGACAATTACCCTGCAATGAATATCTTCTCCGGCAACGTCTGCAACACTCAACTCAATAAGACCGTCGTTTAAGAAAAGAGTATCTCCTTTTTTGACGACCCCCGGGAGTTCCTTCATGGTCATTGAAACACGTTTTGCAGTGCCGATGATATCTTCTGCGGTGAGCGTGAATTCTGAATCCTTTTCAAGGGTGATAAATTCATCAGCCAGATCACGGATACGCATCTTGGGACCTGGCAAGTCTGCAAGTATGGCAATTCGTTTTCCAGTTCTTTTGGAGGCGGCTCGGATTTTCTGTATGACCTCACCGTGACTGGAGAAATCACCATGTGAGAAATTGAGCCGGGCCACATTCATGCCTGCTTCAATCATTTGCTCGATCATCTCGGGGGAATCAGAGGCAGGGCCAATGGTGCAGACCAGTTTTGTCTTATTTTTCGGGAGTATGTTCATACGATATGTGTTGTCCTTTTTTTCTGTATTGTAGCTATATTGTCAGGAGTCATTCTTCCCACTCCCGGCCATCACGGGCCAGTAGTGCAACCGATGAAACTGGTCCCCATGTGCCAGCCGGATACTTTTTGGGAGAAGAATTGCTCTCCTTCCATGCCTGCTGGATGGAATCAATCCATGTCCATGATCGTTCGACTTCGTCTCTGCGGATAAAGAGCGACTGGTTTCCAATCATGGTTTCAAGAATAAGACGTTCATAGGCATCAGCTACTCGGTCGCCTTTAAAGGCATCTGAAAAGCTCAAATCCAGCACCGTTTTCTGCAGCTTAATACCTTTGCCGATTCCTGGAACCTTATTCATCATTTCAATCTCAACGCCTTCATCGGGTTGTAGTCGAATAACGAGTTTGTTTCGAGGCAGCTTTTTGTAACTGTCTTTGAAAATATTGTGAGGGAGGCGTTTGAAATAGATGACCACCTCCGAGCGTTTGGTGGTCAGACGTTTACCGGTACGCAGATAAAAGGGTACATCAGCCCAGCGCCAGTTATCGATATCAACCCGCAGGGCGACAAAGCTTTCTGTGGTGGACTTTGGATTTCCTCCTTTTTCCTCGAGGTAGCCGGGAACTGCTTTTCCTTTAACGTAGCCGGCTGTATACTGGCCGCGGACGGTTTTTTCTTCAACCGTGTCAGCGGTAATGGGACGCAGAGCTTTGAGTACCTTTAACTTCTCATTGCGAATGGAATCACCATCCATATTGACGGGCGGTTCCATGGCAACCAGCGTAAGAATCTGCATCAGATGGTTCTGCACCATGTCCCGCGTCTGGCCTGACCCGTCGAAATAGCCCCATCTGCCTTCAATTCCCACCTCTTCAGCCACGGTGATCTGGACATGATCAATGGTGTTATGATCCCAGTTAGTTGTGAAAATAGAGTTGGCAAAGCGCAGCGCAAGAAGGTTCATGACCGTTTCTTTGCCGAGATAATGATCTATTCGATACACCTGTTCTTCAGTGAAAACCTTTGCCACGGTGTCGTTGATCTCCTGAGAAGATTTCAGATCATTGCCAATGGGTTTTTCCAGTACAACGCGTGTCTCTGGAGTAACAATTTCAGCATGAGCAAGACCTTTGCAGATATCATCAAAGAGAAAGGGAGCCACTGAAAAATAGTTCACCA
>DAOWDZ010000155.1 GCA_030638765.1 Desulfocapsa sp. | reverse complement strand
AACCATCAAACATCATCATACCATCCAGTGCCTTCTCTATCTGGCTACGTGGAATGGCAACATTTTTCATAAAACCGAAAATATCTACAAACTGAAGGCGAAAATAGTGAATATTTTCTTCTTCAACTATTCTCATAATATCATCTCTGGTCATTTCATGGTCTCCTTACTAAAAGTTAAATATACTCTTTCTTTTTGCCACAAGTGGAATAATGAAAGAAATTTCCCGTTTGGGTTTATCACTGTATTTTCGTTTTAAAACGGAAGAATCAACAGAACATCTACTCACTTACCATTTTGCGAAAATAAATAAAATAAAAAAAATATTGTTTAGATAAATGTAATTTCACAATCTACACAACGCCATCTATTCCGTACAGAATCCCATCTCGCAGCTCCTGAACGAATGATGGCTCAATCACTTTTTCCTGATGACTGTCCAACACATAAAAAACATCAATAAGTTGTTCAACTTCTGTCGCAATATAGGCGCGATAGATATTAATACCAAAGTCAGCAAGAGTTTGAGTTATACGATACAGTTGCCCCGGTCTGTCAACAGAGTACACTTCAACGATTGTATAACGATCCGAGGCCTCATTATCAATCACAACCTTTGTTTCACTCACCCCTACAGAATGTTTGCGTTTAGTCATGCCAGAAGATAATTTTTTATACAATCTATGCCCAAGCCCAAGCCTGTGATTCAACGCTAAATTAAGATCATCGTTGATGGCCTGCCAATCTTTCTCTTCGTAGCAGGCACCATCCTCAGGACGAACCTCAAGAACATCCACAGCACTCCTATTCTTCCATGTGAAAATTTGGGCATTTAAGACCGAGAGGTTATGGAGACTGAGCACACCGCATATTTTGGCAAGTAATCCATTTTGATCCTGACTCATAATTAAAAGAGACCATTGTGTCTGCAGTTTTTGAGGGATAATCAATGCTTTTTGCTGAAGAATTTTGTGATTTTCACGATGCACCTTCACATGCGCAGCAACAGCCTCAGGGGTAAAACTTAACAAATAATCCGATGAAAAATCACTCACCGTTACGTGCCCCCCCTCATCCGCACCGATCAAAGAAGCCACTCGTTCACGCAACCAGTCCACGCCCTGATTCATCAACGGAACCACATCATCAACCTGCTTAAACTGAAGATAGGGATGCACTTTCATATACATTTCATATAAGAGTGTTCCCTTCCAGTCACTCCAGGCAGAAGGGCCTGTGGCATGAGAGTCAGCAACAGAAATAAGATACAACATTGCCAGACGTTCTGCGTCCCCGATGGTTTCAGCACAACGTTTTATAAATTTCTCATCATTTAAATCACGACGAAGTGCATTTTCAGGCATAAACAAATGGTAACGAACAACAAATTCAAGACAGGCACATTCTGCTTCATTCAACCCAAGACGCCGTCCTACCTCACCTATCATTTCAGCACCTATTACTGAATGATTTCCTCCGGCACCTTTTCCAATATCGTGCAGTAAAGTAGCAAGATACAGTACATGGGGCGAGGCAATGGAGAGAAAGACCGATTCTTCACTTGTGGTAAGCCTGTGAAGCTCTTCAATACTTTGTAAAAGATGTCTGTCAACGGTGTAGATATGATAGATATCATGCTGAACGAGTAATTCAATCCTCCCAAACTCCGGAATATAGGCAGAAAGCAGCCCTGTCTCAAGCATTGCTTCGAGTACTAAAAGAACATCCTCATTACTTTCAAGGATCTCAAAAAACGGCCTGGACATTCGCGCAGAACTGCAAACCTTGTCATCAATCAGACCAAGATGAGCAGTAATAGTCTTTCGTGTTCTATGATGAACAGGCAACCCATTTTTAGCTGAAGCCAAAAAGCAGCGCATCAATAAATAAGGCCTGTTTTTCAGATCTTCCGATGAAGCAGTCAAATGGATACGGTTATTTCTGGCCTCTATTCCTTTTTCAATAACCTTAATTTCAGTTCCTTTACCACCAGCAAATCCTAATACGTCATCAACATGGTCAAAAAAGAGATCCGTGGACACGGCGATTACTTGCAAATGGCCATAGAGTTCCCGCATGAATTCTTCCACACCAAGGACTCCATTTCCCGATCGATACTCAAAGGCCTCAGCCACTTCTTCCTGCTGTTCAAAGTAGAGCTGATCATTCTTTCTGCCACTTATATAGTGAAGACGATTTCGAACCCGGGTCAACACATTCCAGGATTCAAGAAATTTTTTCTTCTCTTCATCAAGAAGAATACCAGCATCAGCTATGGCATCAAGATCATACAGCCCAAAAACAAATGCAGCGGTCCAGAGCATGGCCTGAATATCACGCATCCCGCCCTTGCTTTCCTTAATATTTGGTTCAAGCAGATAGCTATGAGTGCCATAACGCTTACGCCTGGCTCCACGGAATGTTTTCATTGCATGCACAAATTCATCCCGTGAACCTTCTATAAATTTGGTTCTGTACTTATCAAGAAGCTCTTCAAAAAGATCTTCAGAACCAACCAGAAAACGGGCATCAAGCATGGCCACCTGAAAGAAAAAATCTTCCCTGGCAAAATCCAAACACTCTTCAACTGTACGAACACCGTGCCCTACATCAAGACCGGTATCCCACAATGGATAAAGCACTCCATTGGCGACTTTTTCCATTTCCTCCTTTGCATCCTCACGAAAGAGGATAAGGAGATCAATATCAGAATAGGGGAAAAGCTCACTGCGACCATATCCGCCTAGAGCAACAAGGGCTACGGAATCTGTTGCCTTACCTTCTGCAGCTGCACTAAAGTGCTCTGCAATAAACTCATCAACAAGACGGCTCTGTTTCAGAAGAAGGGCCTGACCACTCAGCCCCTCCTTCCAAAGTTCTTCAAGTGCCTCTCTTTGTGTACGCAGTGTTAACATAGTAAATCGTTTACTGCCTACACTGCATCATGGTTTTCTTCACCGGTACGAACCCGGATAATTCGCTCGATGGGGATAACAAAAATCTTACCATCTCCGATTTTTCCAGTATTAGCCGCTGTCCTGATGGTTTCCACCACCTGATCAACCATATCTGCAGTTACCACAATTTCTATGTTTACCTTAGGTATAAAATCCACCACATACTCAGCACCACGATAGATCTCCGTATGTCCTTTCTGGCGCCCATACCCCTTCACTTCAGAAATCGTCATTCCTTTAATACCAATTTCAGTTAACGCTTCTTTTACATCATCGAGCTTAAAAGGTTTTATAATTGCTTGAATTTTTCTCATAATTTCCCTCGTTTTTCTAAGTATCTCCAGTCAGGAGCATTTACCGATTCTAAATATTATATCCGACTTCTCCATGAGACGTGACATCCAATCCTTGAGTTTCATCATCAGTATCCACACGTAAACCAATGACCATATCTATTACCTTCAGAATAATATAGGTTAACAGCACAGAGTAAGCAATTGCTGCCCCAGCACCGATCGCCTGAATTGTAAACTGCCCGGGGTTTCCAAAGAAAAGACCATTGGCACCATCTGGATTTGCAGCAGTTGATGCAAACAATCCTGTGGCGAGCGCACCCCACAATCCGCCAACGCCATGAATACCTACAACATCAAGAGAATCATCATAACCGAACTTACCCTTAGCGACAACTGCGGCATAGCAAAGTGCGCCAGCGACTCCGCCCATAATCATTGCAGATACTGGACTTACAAAACCAGCCCCGGGTGTAATTGCAACCAAGCCAGCGAGTGCGCCCGATACTGCGCCTAGCACGGTTGGCCTGCCCTGTACTTTCCACTCAGCAACAACCCAGGTCAGAAGACCTGCTCCAGTTGCAACCTGCGTGGTCATAAGAGCAAGTACGGCGGTGGGACCAGCAGAAAGTGCCGATCCTGCATTAAAACCAAACCAGCCAAACCAGAGTAATCCTGCACCGAGCACGGTTAGCGGCAAGTTGTGTGGATGCATGGCATCACGTCCAAAACCTTTTCTCTTACCAAGCATAAGACAGGCAACAAGTGCTGCGGCACCCGAATTTATATGAATAACGGTTCCACCTGCAAAATCAAGCGCTCCCATTTCACCAAGCCACCCACCCTGTCCCCAGACCCAGTGACATATCGGAAAGTAGACAAAAGTTGCCCAGAAAACAATGAACAGCAGATATGCTGAAAATTTCATGCGCTCTGCAATCGCGCCAGTGCTCAGGGCCGGAGTGATAATGGCTAACATCAACTGAAATGCACAACAAAGCAGATCTGGGATGGTATCAGAATAAGAGCCGGGTTCCAGGCCAACATTT
>DAOWDZ010000053.1 GCA_030638765.1 Desulfocapsa sp. | reverse complement strand
CGAATTAGAACGATTTATAATCAGTTCATTATTTCCTAAACAGATAATATTGGCAGTGGTCTCTCCGCCACAGGTGATGGCAATCCCCTTGAAACCTTCAATATCTTTCAGCGATATCAGTTCACTGCAATAGAGCAGTTTGTTTGCCCCAAGTACCATCAATATTTTATCAAGGTGCAGAATATTATCCGGAAGTTCTATGACCCGAATCTCATAACCCATCGGCACTAGAAAAGCAGAGAGCTGCTCTATACCGGCTGCATTTGTACGCATGGATTGTCCTATAAAAGCAACATTTCCAGCCAGAACCACATCTCCGCCTTCCACTGTCCCGGGAGCATCAATCTGCCCCACACAGGTTTCACCCATTTTTCCCAGAGCTTCTGCCATCCACTTATCTTCTCCCTGACGGCTTGTAAGACCCAAGCGGAGTTTTACATATCCCTTCGGAGTAGACAACGCGGTATCACGTGTAAAAACAGAGTTTGGATGACCTTGCAACTCGGCAAGATCCAATATGTCAGCACCAAAAGCTCTGAGAGTTGCTTTCAACATATCATGCTGCTGAATTGCAACTTCCGGATTTCCCAAATCACCGATATTATGTTTTTCAAGGTCATCGGCACGTGCATATTCATATTTGGGGGTGCTTACAACAACCCGTTTCAGGCCTTCTCCTTCATTTCTAAGCATTTTTTCCTTCCTTTTCAAAATAGCAAATAGACCGCTTCCAAATGGCAATAATCAACATCAAAAAGATAACTCATGACTACTGTGGAATTCCGGCACCTGTATAATCATAAATTCCATAGACAAGACCAGCGAAAATTCCTATTGTAAAAAACAATCGTAACCTTGAGACCATTGGAACCTTTTCTCCACCTGCCGCATATTGGATGACCGATATAACGACAAAGGTCATTCCAATCACATAGGGTGCAGTCAGCAAAATCTGTTTAGCTGTTGCCAGTACGCTTGCCAACGGTTCCGATGCAAGGCGCAGATTAAAAAGTACATAAACTGCCGCCGTAACATAAAATGACACATTACTATTCTTCTTTCCTTCGGGCGTATCCATATGCAATCACTCAATAGTCTTTATTTTCCAGAAACAGTTCTGCCCCATCATCTGCGTAACTGCCTGCTCCTGTTTCCCGATACTCTTCATTTTTTACAGGCAGTGGAACCTGCCACAGAAGAAAACGACGAGACATCAGTTAATGATATTTTCATGGAACAGTCCATCTGTCAAGTCCATACACCATCTCTTCTGGGAAAAGACAGAGATAGATTTCTACAACTCATAGAAGAAATCAGACACAACAAGGACGGTTTTGCCGAACAGATGAGCAGTTTAACCCTTGCCAACCTGTCAAAGGAGCAGGAACGTGGCGATCATAATCATCAGGAAATCATGACGACGCTACTTGGTGGGAAAACACCTCAAAATACCGACACTGACAGGGAAACAGAAGAATCTGCCCTCTGGCAGTCACGTCTGGTACTGGTTCTTGCCGAGATTCTGGATAGAGAAGAAGCTGAACTTGCAGTAACGCTGTCTGACATCGATGAAACTGAAATGGCTCTTTTTAAAGAACTCAGAGGTGACTCTTCAGGAAATACAGATGATGACGATCCTTTTACCGAACTAATGCGGATTAAGGCAAACCTCAGCCAACCACGTCCGGGAACACTGAAAAGACGCATCAATGCATGGAAAGTATTATATGCGTCCGGTGCTCCACCGAAAAATTCCTGGCTATGGACAACAGCACAGGAAGAAGCTGCTGAACTCCTGATTGAGAGTTATGAGGTAAAGGCGGGAAGAAATAGTGTTCCGCTGCTTCTCCTTAATCTGCCGGAACAGATGTATATGAGAGAAGCTGATGCACTTGAAAGTATTAGAAAATTCCAGAAAAAAACCGCTACGACCCGAGAAGACATCATAGAAAAACTCACCGCAATTGTCAGCAGAGAACACCTTAACATCGTTGACCCGGTGACTCTTCTCCCAGATGCCGGCACTCTTGCCCGGGACTGGAATGATGCAATCGAGTACCATTTTCCAGAAGAGCGTTTTGGACGCAAAAAACTGGATTTTCAGTTCCTTGCCAATATTTCACTGGATCAATTAATCCGAGGAGAGACGACGGCAGAACTTAACCATGGAATAGTAGCGACATACAAATAAAACTGAAGTGTCGTTTGAGCGCACCAGTAAGCAAACAAACGACACTCATTGATCCTGTTTAGATATTACAACAGGTATATGGGTTTATGGTCAACACCGGGCAACTCGCAGACTTCACAACCTTATCAGCCACACTGCCAAACATAATCTTCTCAAGTCCCTTATAACCATGAGTTCCCATGGCAATAAGACCACCTTCCTGATCGCCTGCAAACTCAACAATCTGCTCTGCTACATCACCGACTAAAATCTTTCCGGTGACATCAGCAACACCCTTCTCTTTGGCAAATCCTTCAATCTCTTTGCTGAAGGCAGCCATTTTTTCCTCTGCCTGAGTAAACAGATCCTGTTCAAAATCAGGGATACTCATTTGAGGGACAAAAAAACCGGAATAATCCTCAAATTTCTGAACAACAAACAGCAACAGTAGTTTCGCCTTGAAGCTTCCAGCCATAAAAACTGCAGATTCTGCAATCAGCTTGGAATTGTCTGAAAAGTCAATGGGGGTCACAACAGTTTTGATTTGGTCAATTCGTTTCATAGCATCTCCCAACAGATGAATGTTATCTTTTAAGTGATCCCTTCAGGACACCCTTAAGTAATTTTCTCACATTTTTTTATTCCTCACAAGAAAATTATGCTTTCATAACAAATTCTTCTATCAATTACAATCCAACAAACAGCTAAAAACGGTCGAGGTTAATCAATTAATTTTGCTCTCTGCTGAAGCCCCAACAACTCCAGAAATTCATCCTCAGTGAGAACTTTCTTCCCTTTTTCCTGAGCTTTTTTTAGCTTAGAGCCTGGTTTTTCACCAACCACAAGACAGGTTAATTTTTTAGTGATTCCACTGGCAATCTGTCCACCATTATCCTTCACAATCTTTTTTGCCTCTGATCTGGACATTTTCTTCAGGCTTCCAGTAAAAAGTAACACTTCACCACTTAGTGGCAGGTTCTCCTCTGTTTTCTCGAGAACCAGTGGCTGCACTCCTACTGTATTAAATGCCGCCATCATTTTCTGCACACCAGGATTTGAAAAATACTCCACTATGGAATTTGCGGCCTGTTCCCCAAGCCCCTCCACCTCAAGTAACTCCTTAGTTGATACCCTAAGTACTTTTTCAAGACTTTGGAATGTGTTCTCAAGTAAACCGGCAGTCACTTCACCCACAAAGCGGATACCAAGGGCAGCAAGAAATCGTGACAGCGAGGGTTTCATGGCTGCCCCGATACCTGCAAGAGCATTGTCCGCAGATTTTTCTCCCCATCCTTCAAGATCTTCAAGATCTGATTTTTTAAGGTGGAAAATATCAGGCAAATCCTTGATAAGTTCTAATTCAAAAAGCTGCTCCACACTCTTCTTTCCAAGACCGTCAATATCGAGACCTGCTTTTGAACAGAAATGAACCAGCGAACGCTGACGCTGCGCAGAACAATGTGGATTAACACAGCGGGTAACAGCTTCACCTTCCGGCTTAGCCAGAGGATGGGAACAGACGGGACATTCTTTTGGAAAGATGACGGGTACTGCTGATGGAGCACGTTTTTCAAGTACGGGTTTTACAATCTCAGGAATGACATCTCCGGCCCGCTGAATGAGAACCGTATCGCCTATGTGCAAATCCTTCCGAAAAATCTCATCGCTATTATGAAGTGTGGCACGACTCACCATAACACCACCAACATCAACGGGAGTAAGTAGGGCCACAGGTGTAATGGCTCCAGTTCTGCCAACCTGAAATTCAACTCTTACAATCTTTGTTGTAGCCTGCGTTGCCGGGAATTTACAGGCTATGGCCCATCGTGGAGCACGAGCTTTAGCACCGAGCCTGTCCTGCAAAGCAAAATCATTCACCTTCACCACCATACCATCAATCTCATAGGAGAGGTCATGGCGCAGCTCTGAAAGCCCTTCAAATTTCTGAATGACACTTTTAATATCAGCACAAAAAGTACTATGAGAATTCACAGGAAATCCCAGACTTGCCATAAGACTAAACATTTCCTTCTGATTCTCACATCCAATGGCGACAGGATCGGCAACAGCATACACAAAAAACCGTAATGGCCGCTGGGCTGTAATTTTGGGATCAAGTTGTCTCAGAGATCCTGCAGCCGCATTTCGCGGATTGGCAAAAAGAGCTTCTCCCATTTCCTCACGCTGCTGATTCAGCGCAGCAAAACCGTCTTTATCCATAAAGACCTCGCCACGAACTTCAAGGAGAGAGATAGTGTTTTTTTGAAGACGTAAAGGAATGGAAGCAACGGTACGGAGCTGAGCAGTGATATCCTCGCCAACTGTTCCATTGCCACGGGTGCTGCCCTGAATCAAAACACCATTTTCATAGACAAGCTCCACAGCCAGACCATCAAGTTTTGGTTCAGCCATATAAGAAATAGGATCGTCACTAAGCAGAAAACGGAAAAGTCGTTCTTCAAAGGAATGAAGGTCCTTATTATCAAAGGCGTTCTCAAGGCTGAGCATGGGAAGACGATGTTCCACCTGCTCAAACTTATCCAACGTGGCACCACCAACACGCTGACTTGGAGAATCGGCGGTCAGCAACTCAGGATGACGCTCTTCAATGGCGAGTAATTCTTGAAAAAGCCGATCATACTCACCATCTGAGATTATCGGGTCATCGAGTACATAATAGTGATGGGAATAATCATTGAGAAGAAGTCGAAGTTCTTCCAGCCTCTTCTGCTGAGAAATCATGATAATTATTTGGGAGGGGTCAGCAAGGTGCCTGCCTTGGCAATATTTTCATGATCAACTTCATCTATGAAAATCAGGATTGCCTCTGGTGGTTTCCCTGCTTCTTTGGCTATTACATCGGTTACACCTTTGCAGATATTGCCTTTCTGTTCTTTGCTGAGTTTTCCGGCCACACGAATATTGACATAGGGCATTTTTTACTCTCCTTCAGTTTATTAGGATTCAGACAGACAAAATTGAGCGATATTATCAGGAAGTTGTTTTAAATCAAGACCTACCTTACCAGCTAGCTCATTGAGCTTATCCACATTGCAATTAATAAATTTTTCCGGCAGGCTGCTACCTGCTGCTGAACGACCTTTTTCGAGAAAAAGCAACAGAGCTTGAGCCGCAATCTCCTTAAAAGAAGTCCAGTCAATGGATTGTCGCAGAGCAAATGCTTCAGTACGATCCCAGTTGTATAAGCTTCGTCTCACGCCGCGATAAATGGTTTCATAAAAATTTTCCACACGAATATCACGCAGGATAATCTCCTGATAACGCTGTACGGCAGCTTCTTTAAGAGAGGTCAGTTCAGCTTCAGTTAAAATGAAACGGGGTCCATCGTTCTCTTTACAAAGATAATGGAGTGATGAATGAAATGTGATTTCAGGAATTTCACCGGAATGACGAACAATGAGCCACTCATCAGCAAGT
>DAOWDZ010000281.1 GCA_030638765.1 Desulfocapsa sp. | reverse complement strand
GTAGTTGTTTCTGACGACGAAGCTCTCATTGAAGGCGCTTTTGGTGCTAAAATGGACGGAACTTCCATGTGGGTTGATGGAATGATGAGTCGTAAAAAACAGGTAGTACCAGATCTGCAGAAAGCATTTGGTTGCTAATTGTTGTTTTAAAATTATAGCTTTTTAAAAGCTATTTTGTGAAAGGTGATTTTGGAAACTTCCAAAATCACCTTTTTTTTTGATACTATAAAATGTATTGGTGAATAAGTCCTAACTTGCAGGACAGGATATTCGTTTTAATTTGACAGGATATTCAAAGTTATCGTCATGTTCCGGTGTGTGACAGGTGAGACAGGCGTTATTGTCAGGTCGCCTTACTAATGGGTTCTTCTCGGGGTTTTCAGAATGACGTTTCCCTGGTCCATGACAGGATTCACATCCAACAGAACGTAGATGAGTTGGGTATGAAAGGTATTGAATCGTAGTGTTCATTTCAACACGTTTCAGTGAGGTATTTATCGTTAAATGACAGGGCAGACAGTTACTATCAAAAGATCTGTTTTTGTTTGCAAGTGTTTCGTATGCCTTTGAATGGCTTGTAGTTTCCCAGAATTCAGCTTGTAACTCATGACATTTTTTACATTGCGTATGACCGAGCATGTTTTTTATAGAAGAGAACGTAGCATCGAGTTGTTTTTGTGTAGCCCTGTTTGATTTGTGCAGGGTCTTAACTTTTTGATTCAGTATTCTCAGTTTTTCAACAGTGGGCTGGTCGTTTGGTTTGTTCTTTTTCAGTGCGGTGAAACTATAAATAAATTGATCATTTAACATGCCTGTTTTTTCTTCTTGAACCACATCTTTTTTGACTGACTCGATTGTACTACTTAGCTCTACTTTCTCTTGCTGCAGGCGAAGGATGGTGCTTTTATGTTTCTCTTTATTGTTAGATTTTACGGCTTTCTTTTCCATTCTTTTTAACTGCCAATTGATAGCGCCAAGTTTATTTTGGAGATCAGCAAGTATTTTAACGCTGTCTTTGCTCCAGATCCGCTGCTTTCCAAAGATAATTTCGAGTAAACCTTGGTATTTTCCTTGTTTTCCTGTCTGAGTAATGAGGCAGTTGTTTACCAGGTGGGGTGAAATGTTGTTTTTCTTTGTATCTGCACCAATGATAAGATTGATTTCAGGGAAAAGATTGGCAATATTCCTGTTTTCTTCACTGTTGAGAGAAGAGAGCACAATGATAAAAGCTTTATTGGTGTCACTGCCGATCTCTTCGAGGAGATGCCGCAGGGATATTTCCCACGGTTGAATTGTAATGCCCTCAATGGACTGTTTTGTTGATCCTGTGAGGGCTGTGATAATAACAGTGGTGTCGCCAAGTTGTCTTGTGATCCATTCTTTAAAAAGAGGTTTTCCGGAACTGTTATGCGCATTGATGGAAATCCATGGAAAACCGGAATGGTAGCTCTGTAAAATAAATTCTTTTCCTGCAGAGAGATCCAGAGGGCCAACACCAACAGCGTCATAGTTATTATTTTTATAAATATCCATGATGGTTTCTGCTGTAAGCTTTTCTTGGTTCACTCCTGATTCTATTAGATTCTTTTTAAAAAGAAGATTTCCTGAATCCAGGAGTAATCTGTTATTTTTTAGAGTATCACTCAAACTGTTTATCTGATAAATTTTTTTGGACAGACCGCCCATTTGGTTAGACTTTCATCCGCAAGGTTCTGTCTCGCCTTGAACGTTTCCAGAGAAAAAAAGAAGGAATGGAGGGTGAGTATTTGCACGTGTTTGTTGAACCTGTAGCGTTAAGGGTAAAAGTATAAAGAAAATAGATACTATACAGGTATGTAAGGGGAATAATCTTTGTTTAAGCATTACGTTTTCTCTGTTTAAGGATATGTTTCCATTTTTCAAGTCGTTCTTTTATAAGGGCTTCGTAGCCACGAGTGCTTGGAAAATAAAATTGTTTGTGTTGGATTTCTGGAGGGAGGTGATCTTGGGCAACAAGTGCGCCATCGGCATCGTGCGCATAT
>DAOWDZ010000279.1 GCA_030638765.1 Desulfocapsa sp. | reverse complement strand
CTTTTTCATGCCATGAACCATGCGCCATAGCTTCCCAACCGTTCCAGCCAGCCAGCATGGTAAAATATTGTTCCCTATCTTCACCGGTGAGACTTTCTCCCATCAGCCTTCCCTGCTTTTCAAGAGCAGGAATAGACAGATAGGAAAACGTCCTGGTATCTTTGAAATTCTGCCGCAAACTCAGATACGTTTCATTACTGGCAAGGGTGTCCTTTTTATTATCATAATAGCCGAGACTTTCACGGATAAGTTGTTCCTCAAAGGCAAAAACAATCAACCCTTTAATGCTAACGGCGAAAAGAGTACTGGTTTTATCAATTTTGTATTCTGTAATAGTGTGTATGCCATACTGAATCGTACTCTGCTCGATATCTTTACTGATAATTGGAGTGATTAATTCAAGCATTTTGGTATTATGCCGAGGCCTTGCAATAAAGAGAAGACGTTCCTCTATTGCCTTTGCCGGATTATCTGCAGAAAATGAATCCACAGGTATAACTGCCAATGAAATTTCTTTTCCAAAAAGTATATTAAAGCCGGGATCTTCGAGGATAGATTGGGTTTTCAGCACTAATTTCTCAATTTTAAGCAAAGCATCCTGTGGTGCACCTATCTCGGTGCCAACACTTTTATAATCCAGATTACTGAAGGCTTTACCGAGGCGATTTTCAGTAAATTTTTCATACATTTCAGTAAACTCCAGCAGTTCACCATAGAAAACGACATCAGCAGGCAAGCATTCGGCGGCTGTAATTCGTTCTTTGTCTGTTCCCGGTAAAACAAAAAACACTCCAAGTCCACATGCTATAAGGAGCAAAATAATTCCCGCTTTTTTCATAATTACCTTCTCTTGGATTAATAATTCTTTGAAAAATTCTGGAATCAGGAAAATAACAGGAGTAGACCTGAAATACAATATTATCATGACTCAAAACAACACTCAATGATTAGAATTGCATACCAGCAGACATCTCTTTAATAATTTCATTAACGCTTTAATTCTGATTTTGATATACTACATTTAATGGATAAAATATATCTCCATAACTTTCGATAAAAACATAAAATTCTAGTGAGATAAACAGTTTTTACTGGTCTCACCAAAAACTGTTCATACCAGTGACTAGAGCAGACCAAATACTTCAGGGAGTATTGCAATGAGATTAGTAACCCGATCAGATTTCGATGGCTTAGGCTGTGCCGCCGTTTTAAAAGAAATTGATAAAATTGATGATATTAAATTTGTTCATCCAAAAGATGTCCAGGATGGCCTCGTCGAAATCAATGACAATGATATCCTGGCAAATATTCCGTTTGTTAAAGGATGCGGACTGTGGTTTGACCATCATTCAAGTGAAGAAGAGAGGCAACAGAACAAAGAGTTTAAAGGTGCCTGTGAACCTGATGCACTCAGTGCTGCTCGTGTTGTCTATGAATATTACGGCGGCAAAGAAAAGTTCAACAATTCTCACCTTGACGATTTGGTAACTGCTGTTGATAAGGCAGATTCTGCAAACTTCACCATAGATGAAATTCTGCATCCCACCGGGTGGGTTCTGCTTTCCTTTTTGATGGATCCAAGAACAGGACTTGGAAGATACAGAGACTATCGTATCAGCAATTATGCCCTAATGATGGATATGATAGATTATTGCCGTGAAAAAACAGATGCAGAAATCCTTGAACTACCTGATGTTAAAGAAAGAACAGTACGATATTTTGAGCAGGATAAAAACTTCAAAGAAATGGTTCTGGCAAACACCAGAGTCGATAAAAATGTTGTTATTCTCGACCTGCGCAACCAGGAAGAGGTCTTTACAGGTAACCGCTTCCTTCTCTATTCGCTCTTTCCTGAGCAGAATATCTCCATACAGACAATGTGGGGTTTTCAAAAACAGAACATTGTTATCACCTGTGGATATAGCATTGTTAAAAAGGATGCCACCATAAATGTTGGTTCTTTAATGTTAAGGCATCATGGTGGAGGTCACCATAAAGTTGGAACCTGCCAGGTTCCTGTGGATACTGCGGACAAGATCATACAAGAGATTGTAGATGAAATTAATGGCTGATTTTTATCGAAACCCTTAATATTGTCATCACACCACGCCCTTCCTGGATGGACCAGGAGGGGCATTGTTTTTTTGGCTGGGCGAAGTGAAATACTCTTGAAGGTAAGCAGTTGTCGTATATAACTTTGACTGATGGTATCGGATTTAAACTAGTACTTGAGCCAGACCAAAAGCCAGTCCGCCACAAACAACAAGCCCAAACAGATACTGTCCGGGATTCATAAAAAGTATGGGCAAGGTACCAATGGCGAGTAACATAAAAACCCCTTTTCCCATACTATTCACCCGTTTTTTTCTCTCCCCCTCCTCCAAAACCTCTCCATTCTATAAAAGAATTCTTGCCTGCTAAAGTTTACATTTAACAGACAAGAGACAAAAACTGAGTTTATTACATCAGGATAATGTCATTTACTAACAGTAGCAGCCTTTGGATCCTTATTTACAAATTTAAAGAATACAGGAAAAGCTACAAAAAAGGCAACACAGAGTAAATATTCAATGCCCTTAATGTGGGTATAATAATCAACCAGTGTATGCAGAGGTTTTACCATACCAATTGCGGTCATATACTGTCCAGCTAAAGTGCTTACCGACCAGCCTACCTGCGAAAGTGCGCTCACAAAAGCTGCACCTACCCAGAGACACATTACTGAACCAACTGTTAAAATAATTCTTCCTGCTGTTTTGGAATTCTTTTCGGCCATGATGTTCTCCTCTTAAGATATAGTGAACTACAATTTAGTATTTTTATTATCCAAACAGTGCGGCAAAGTATCCTTTGAAAACATTTCCAGCACCCACTGACATAAAAGAACTGATTAAGCAGATCACACCCCATATGCCAATAAGAGCTGCTAAAACCATTCCTGTTCCAAGGGCAAACTTTGAAGTTTCCAATGCAACATCTGCCTGTTTCTGATCTGTAAGTTTTGTGTTTGCAGCCATGATGCCCTCCCTTGTATGCCCATAAATTTGATATTTAACATTTCGTGTTTTCTATTAAGCATGAACGATGCCAGTTTCCTGAAAAGATTCCACAACCATACAATTACCACGCTATAGTACTGTTTAAATAGGCTTTCTTCACACATCAACCACCACTGAGGCTGCAACACTTTTGCAGATGAATTCATTAATAAAAGACAAGTATGTGGCATTTACACTGCGACTGTTCTACCTATTCAACAATACTGTTGCAAAACTTCAAGAGAGGTGCCCGACTGAAAAATGATCCTATTTTCACTGAAGAAAGAAACCTTTTTCAACTGACAACAACTGGAACATCTTGACAAACAATGACGTACCTCACATGATGGGACATGTCTACTCTCTCCCGTTCACCGTTCGAGCTTCCAAATGTCAGGCGATTTATTGCCTTTCGAGCCTTTTTCAATTCAAGATTCTACTATCCTGTCTTTACAATTTTATTTCTTGATTACGGTCTCACCATAGAACAATTTGCAATCCTCAACACTATCTGGGCCTTCACCATTGTACTTGCCGAAGTCCCTTCAGGCGCTCTAGCGGATCTCATCGGCAGAAAACAATTACTTGTCGCTACAAGTCTGCTGATGATTGCAGAGATGCTGCTGTTAGCCTTTGTTCCATTGGGAAACAGTCAGCTAATATTCAGTGCCTTTCTTATCAACAGGATATTAAGTGGCTTTGCTGAAGCGCTTGCAAGTGGTGCCGATGAGGCCATGGCCTATGACACTCTTATTGCCGAAGGTAACCCTGACGACTGGCCACACGTTCTTGACATACAGATGCGTGTTAAAAATCTTTTTTATATTGTAACAATGACAACAGGTGCGTTGGTCTACTCGCCCGATACGGTAAACGCAGTTTTACACTGGCTTGGCATGCAGATAAACCTGGATCAACAAACCACCATGCGTTTTCCAGTCTACCTGACCCTCGGCCTTGGTGTTCTCAGCCTTATAACCACCCTCGGCATGCAGGATCCAATTCTCGAAAAAAATACTCAGCATGTCACAAACGGAATCTTCGATAAAATCAAACATGTCACCAGAATAACACTTCTTGCCGGTGGATGGATTCTACATACCCCCATGGCACTTGCTGTTATTATCTTTGGCATGGCCTTTGACAATGTCCTTCGTATGCTGGTTACCATGACCAGCCAGTACTACCGAATACTTGAACTGCCAGAAGCAAGCTTTGGACTAATAGGAGCTGGTATTGGTATGTTTGGTCTTGTCGTACCAAGAATTGCACGTGCGATGGTGGAACATTTCAGTCCTCTGGTTAACGTCTGCTGGGTAATGGCGCTGGCCATGATTTCTCTTTTAGGATTAACTCTGTTTATGCCAGTCCTTGGAATCTTGCCAATGGCACTCGTTTTTGTAACCATGATGCTCACATCTTTTTTCACAAGTCACTATCTCAATAAAGTCACCGAAGCACATCAACGTGCAACTGTTCTCAGCTACAAGGGATTAGCCTTTAATGCCGCATACGGAATCATTGGAATATTCTACGCTGGTATCATCGTAAACATTCGCGACGACATCAGGAACATCAGTCCTCACCTGGACGCCATACATGTTGAAAATGACGCATTCAGACTATCCATCTCCTATTTTCCATGGTATCTTGTGGCAATGCTTCTTGTGGTGAGTGTCATTTCTCTGCTGCACTTTCGATCACATCGTTCACCGGAATAATATCAAGGTGTTTTAAGAAACATATAATCAGTACCTCCTCTATCGACTATCCACCATGAAACAAGAATGTGCATTGCATGTTAACCAGGATAAAGAGACTCTTTGTCTCACTTTTCTTGGTTCCTGGCACATTGATGCTCCCCTCTGTAACACTCCAGATTTCAATGAAATACTCAGCTCTCAAATAAAATATATCACTTTTGAAACCACGCAACTCGGTGACTGGGACAGCAGACTTCTGGTGGAACTTTCCCATATTACAGAACTTGCAGCAAAAAAAGAGATTATCGTAAATTCTGAAGGATTGCCTTCTGGAATCCGCAAACTTCTACGACTCACCAGAAAGAAAACATTAGTCCCCCCAGACGATAGTTTTACTGACTCCGGAATTTTGGAAGAAATAGGCCTTCATTGCATAAGCCTTTCAAAACAAATGACAGAAATGCTTTCCTTCACAGGTGAAATTCTATTCTCTTACTTTCGACTTTTCACAGGAAAAGCCCGATACCTCAAAAAAGATTTTACTTTTTTTCTCTATAACTGCGGCCCTCAGGCACTGCCCATTGTAACCCTTATCTCTTTTCTTGTTGGATTCACCCTCGCTTTTATTGGAGCAGTGCAACTCAAAATGTTTGGAGCAGATATATACATTGCAAATCTTGTCGGAGTCACAATGACCAGAGAAATGGGGCCGATGATGGCTGCCATCATTATGGCTGGCCGAACAGGTGCTTCCTACACTGCCCAGCTTGGAACAATGCAAGTCAATGAAGAGATTGATGCATTGCAAACCATGGGCCTGAACCCTCTCGACTTTCTTGTTCTACCTCGAATGACAGCCCTTATTATCATGATGCCCCTTCTTGCAATATGTGCAGATTTCATTGGGATTCTTGGTGGATTCTTTATTGGCTGTTTTTCACTCGATATCAGCCCTGTTCTCTATTACGAACAGACCATCAAAGCCATTCATCTTAAGCATTTTCTCGTTGGGATGGCCAAATCAGTAGTCTTTGGATACATGATAGCATTTTTTGGCTGCCTCAAAGGCATGTACTGTGGACGCAGTGCCGATGCGGTCGGGAAAGCTACCACTTCAGCCGTTGTAACAGCCATTGTTTTCATTGTAATTATGGATGCCGGATTCACCTTCTTCTTCTATATACTTGGGATATAAAGTGTCATGAAAAGACCAAATGGTATAATAGAAGTTCAGGATCTGACCATGGCCTATGATGATTTTGTCCTGCAGAAAAACCTTAGCTTTACAATTCAAAAAGGCTCAATATTTACCATCATGGGAGAATCCGGTTGCGGAAAATCAACGCTACTACGACATCTCACAGGACTCAAACGTCCAGCAGCTGGAGATATTTTCTTTTCTGGAACCAATTTCTGGGAAAGCTCTCATGATAAACGGGTTCAACGTATGCAGCACTGCGGAGTGCTCTACCAATCAGGTGCTCTTTGGAGCTCCATGACCATTGGTGAAAACATTGCACTTCCACTACAGCAATTCACAGATCTTTCACCAGAATATATCCTTGAACTTGTACAATTAAAACTGGCACTCGTTGGTCTTAAAGGTTTTGAAAATTATTTTCCTTCTGCAATCAGCGGTGGCATGAAAAAACGTGCGGGTCTGGCACGAGCAATTGCCCTTGATCCTGACATTCTATTCTTTGATGAGCCTTCTGCAGGTCTTGATCCGATCAGTTCAACAATGCTTGATGAACTGATCCTTGAACTACGCGACAGCCTAGGGGCCACAATTGTTATCGTGACGCATGAATTGCCATCTATTTTTGCGCTTGCTGATCACTCTATTTTTCTTGATTCTGAAAGTAAAACAATGCTCGCAACCGGCAATCCAAAAATACTTGCTCATGAAAGCAATAATCTTAAAGTACGACAATTTCTCAATCGTAGTGTATCGTTAACTGATTAACTTCAACCAAATACGACTATGCCAAAGCAAAAAACACAACCGGCAATGATAGGTATTTTTGTCATTTTCTCCGTTAGCCTTTTTATGACAGCCATTGTTATTTTTGGAGGGAACAAGTTTTTCGCCAAAGAAAATACCCTCATTACCTATTTTGAGGGTTCACTGGACGGTCTGAACGTTGGCGCCCCTGTCACCTATCGAGGCGTAACCATCGGCCAAGTCAAAGCAATTAACATTCAAATCCAGACTAACAACGCAGAAGATCAGGCTATTATAATACCGGTTCTTATCTCACTGAACACCGAATCTTCCTTAACTGTGGATGGATCTATTTCCAAAGGAAAGGATACGCTCAACAACTTCTTAAAAACCATGGTTAACCAGGGCCTCAGGGCGAAATTAAAACTTAAGAGTGTGGTGACCGGAAAACGCTATATAGATCTGGCCTTTTACGAAAACAGTATCGCTGTATACAGGGACAAAAATGGGAAATACCTGGAACTCCCCACCCTGCCATCCGAATTACAGCAGTTCTCAAAGATGATCGATAACATCAACCTCGGTGAGCTTTATTTAAAATTCACGACCTCACTTGACTCATTTGAAAAACTCACAACCGATCTTAACAAAACACTTACCTCCGACAAAACAAAAGTATTGCTCAATGAGCTTCAAACAGCCAGCATTCATTTAAATTCAATTCTCGCCAAAGTGGATAGTGGCGCTGACCCCATTCTTCAAAAAATAGCCACCACTCTTAATCAGTTTACACGCCTTGCTAGCAAGGCTGACAAAATGGTAAACTCACTGGATGGACAAATTCAGCCCCTGGCGAATGATATCAAAGGAGCTTTAGCCAAAATGGACTCTACTCTGAAGCAGGCTGACTCACTTTTGGACCAGGCCAAAAAAACAATTACACCGAATTCTCCTTTTTACTATCAATTCACCCAGACCATGCGGCAACTTGAAGAAACTGCTAAATCAATAGAAAATCTCAGTGATTTTATTCATCGAAACCCTGACACATTAATTTTTGGTTTGCAAAAGAGTGGAAAAACTGAACATAATAGATGATGATAAAAATTCCGATTAACAACTATTCAAAACAGATACTGTCCTCTCAATACTCTTTATAAAAATATATGTTCAAAAAGAAAAAACGCCTTATTTCACTTATCGGTTTATTTCTAATTGTAGGAGCGTTACTCACCAGCGTAGGGAGTTATCTCATTGCCATGGGTTCGCTCAGAGATCAGATAACTAACAGTGAATTGCCGCTCACCAGTGATACGATATATTCAGAAATTCAGCGTGATATGCTGCGGCCTATTTTCATCTCCTCCCTAATGGCATCAAACACCTTTCTCCGTGACTGGGCAATCAGTGAGGCGCAGGATCCCGATGCAATAGAACGATTTCTGAAAGAAATCCAACAAAAATACAATGCTGTTTCTTCGTTCTTCGTATCAGAAAAAAACCATAATTACTTCCATGCTGATGGATTGGTGAAAACGATACAACCTGATGACCCTAGAGATTCCTGGTATTTTCGTGTCCGAGACATGACTGAGGATTTTGAGATTAATGTGGACATGGATCTTTCCAATAATGATGCCCTAACAGTTTTTATTAACTATCGTGTTTATGACTATGAAAAAAACTTCATCGGGGCAACCGGTGTCGGTTTAACGGTTGAATCGATACAAGAACTTATAAACAACTATCAGAAAAAGTATGAAAAAGATGTTTACTTGATTGATAAGGAAGGAGCAATTCAACTCAGCAATGTCTCGACGGAAATCCGTAAGCAGAAAACAAAAATTCTTGATCAGATCATAAAAAAACAGAATCTCCTCAACAAAATCCTATCTGCTGATTCTGTCACTCTGGAGTGTAACCATGAAGACGAATCAGTCCTAATAAATACCAGATTTATAGAAGAGTTCGACTGGTACCTGGTTGTCATGCAAAAAAAGATACAGGGAAGAGCTAAATTACTGAAGACACTACTTCTCAATTTATTACTCTGTATAGTTATAACCGCTATTGTACTCTTCATTGTCAACAGAACAATTGCCTCATATCAGAAACAAATTGAGCAGATGGCAATAACTGATGAGCTGACAGGTTTGTATAACCGCAAGGCCCTGAATCTCTTTTTCAAAACATTACTTCTGGATCAGATTCGTAAACCAGGTGACCTTGCACTGCTGATGCTCGACATTGACCATTTCAAAAAAGCTAATGATGCATATGGACACCTGGCTGGAGATGCTGTCCTTAAACATCTTGCCACACTTATCACTTCACGACTGCGTAAAACTGATATTATCTGCAGATGGGGAGGCGAAGAATTCCTGCTTCTCTTAAAGGAGTGCGATCCAGAAACAGCAATCAATATGGCCGAAGAACTTCGCCTGAGTATCTTAAACAATCCTCTCTATTATCATGATAAAGAGATTGCTATCACTGTAAGTATCGGTATTTCTTCATACCAGCCCGAGGATTCCAGAGAGAGCATGTTTAATCGAGCTGATGAAGCCTTATATAAAGCAAAGAGTAATGGCAGGAACCAATCCATAACTCTATAGTGCCGGGTTCATGCCACAGGTAGTGAATGTCAAAGAAACGACACAAGGGGAGGTCAAGTAACGTGAGCATCATCAACAAAGCCACCGGATTGCTTCTGACACTTATTGCTTCATTAATGCTGATCTCTATGGTGGGATGTTTAAAGCAATCCATCCCTACCTCTTACTACACCTTAAGCACTTCAGATCAAACAGCAGCTACCGTTAACGACTCTTTACCAACCATCCTGCTTGGACCAGTGAACATTGCTTCGTTTCTGGATCAGCGTCAAATGGTCTCTCAAAACTCTGTATACTCCCTAAACTTCGAAGAACAACATAGATGGGCTGGGGACCTTCATGATATGCTGACCAGTGTACTTATCACAAATTTAGGCATTCACCTTGGAACAGAAAAAATCCTACAATTCCAGGGAAGTCAAGATCAGAAGGGATTACAGATAATCATCGACATTCTTCATTTTGAAAGGGATAGTGACAATAATGCGTACCTGATGGCACGCTGGAAAATCCTCTCAATGAACAAGAACGAGACACTCCATTTTGCTACATCAACACGCCGAATCCCTCTTGTAAGTGATGATTTTGAATCACTACCAAAAGGACTCAGTAGCGGACTCTCAAAACTTTCAGATGAGATTGCTGAAAAGATTACACTATTCACTTCAATGTAAGGAGAACATGTACTCCTGCCACTTTTCATGAAAGCTGACTATAACCATATAACTTCCCGCTGTTTTGTTAATGCTCCCTGGTATGAACTAAAAGACAAGTATCTTGATCTTTTTCTGCGCCATAAAATTCAGCCAGAAATTGGTTTGGAAGGGCTTTGCCTCTATAACGAATCAGAAGATGAATTTAAAAAAATCGCTGACATTCTGCATTCAAATAAACTCTCCTGCACACTTCATGCACCTTTCTTTGATCTGGCACCTGGCGCGTTGGATCCTGCTATTCTTAAAGCCAGTCGCAGCAAGCTGCAAAAAGCTGCGGAGCTTATAAAAATATTCAAACCACGCTCAATGGTCTGCCATTTAAATTACGAAGAGAATAAACAGGGGTACAAGAAGGAAGAATGGCTGTTAACTGCTCAGGAGACATGGCAGCAACTGAACCGGATCACTAAAGATCATGACTGCCTACTCATGCTTGAAAATACATATGAAATTACTCCGGAGGCTCACGAAAAAATCTTCACCACATTAAATTCAGATAATGTAAGATTTTGTCTTGATGTCGGGCATCTCATGAGTTTTGCTAAAACTCCATGGCAAGATTGGCTTCCCAGGCTTTCTCCATGGTTGGGACAATTACATCTGCATGACAATGATGGAGAGACCGATCAGCATTTGGGCCTCGGTTTCGGCTCCTTTGACTTTAAAGGCCTTTTTCAATTTCTCAGTAAAAACAACCTGCGCCCCCTGATCACTCTTGAGCCACATAGTGAGAAGGATCTTTGGCAAGCCCTTGATTACCTAGACACAACACAGTTATTAGATATGCTTTAAAAAGAATTTTTCAGCAGTCTGCCGGTCTCCTTTGGAGTTAATCCGAAAAAATTGGCAATCTCCCCCCAGCTTTTATTCATTCTGGTATGCATCTTTAAAATATCAACCGAGGGAATATCTCGTTTACCGTATCTTTCAAGAAGATATACAAGGGTTATCTCACGACCACTTGCCCCCTCCTTTCGTAATGCAGTGATATCGCTGTTACGTATCTTGAAGAATTTTTTTAAAAGCTCATCAGTGACTACTTCTACAGCTTTTCCTTCTGTATCAAGAGCAGTCCGAACTGCAGCCAACGATTTATTATTATCAATGATACTTTTTATACTTTCAGAGGAGAACATTTGTTTCCATGTGCCTCCATTTTCAAGAATTGCAAGTAAACTATTCAATTCAACGTTCGCAGCCTGGGCGACAAAGAGGCCAATCAGAAGATCATCCGGATGAACACCTCCCTGCATCTTCATCATCACAATCTTTTTTTTCGAAATATGAAAATTTGCACCAATGAAGGAATTGAAACTGGTTGTCAGTAAATATTGATCAGCAGCTGACTTTCTTTGTGGGTCAAAAGATCTATCCTTAAAACAATGGCAACTACTCGTTGAGTTTGGCGGCATTTCCATTGCTGCAACGATGCTGGCAGAGAACAGTACAAAAATAAAGCATAGAACTTTTTCCATTATGACCTCAAAGCCTTGAGAACTACTCGAATGATATGCACTTTACATCAAAACCCACTGATTCATTTTTGATCCCACTTGTTTTTGAATTTTGAATTTGATATACAAATAGAAGCGTGTCAAAAATTATCCGCAATAACGCGTTTAAAAGAATACATCAAGAAGGCATTTTTAGATACAAAGGTTTATGACAAAACATTCAAAAAAGAAGCGCTGTATCATAGTGGGAGGAACCGGATTAATAGGCGGTGCCCTTGTCCACTATTTCAATAAATGCTGCCCTGATGACCTTGAGATCCTTTCACCGAACTCTAAAAAGATGAGTCTTGGGAAAGAAGCGGAAATTGAACAATACGCAAGACTCTGGAAGCCTGATTTCATCGTTAACTCTGCAATTGCTGCCATTGATAGCGATCCACAGCTTGCATACACTATCAATTATATAGGTTCAATTAATCTTGCAAGAGTGGCTCTTAAACTCAACATTCCATATATCTTTATCAGCTCTGCCGCAGTTCTCCCAATCGGTGAGAACATTACAGAAGCTCAACAGCTCAACCTTGACGCCGCCCTTTCAAATTACGCAAAATCAAAGCTTATGAGTGAAATGACACTCAAACATATGCACGAGCAACAGGGGCTTGACTGCACAACCATCAGGCTTGGTATTGTATACGGCAAACATGACCATAAAACACAGGGTTTTCACAAGATGCTGCACACCATTGCTGATCAGGCAATGCCATTGTTTCTCACAACTAAGGGAGTGAGACATTCATACTCCAATGCAAAAAAAGTTCCTTACTTTATCCATCATACTCTCAACAATCGCTCAGAATTTACCGGGAAATTTTATAATTTCGTCGATTCAGAACCCGTTGAATTAGTACATCTTATAAAAACAATTAAAAATTTTCTCGGTGTTCAAAAACCTAAAAATATCTTTTTACCTCTTCCAGTTGCAGAATTTGGCTCAGGAGTAATAAAAAAACTTTTGAAAGCTTTATTGAATATCGGCATAGATGCAAAGATGCCTGCAGAACTGATGTTTTTGAGTCAATTTTACAAAACCCAGACTCTCAATAACGAAAGCCTGAAGAAATCTTCCTTTAAAGATCCATGGCCGGAGCAGACTGTTTACTCAAAACTTCCTGAAATAATAGAGTATTACATCTCAAGATGGGAGCACCGCAATCTCATATCTGGTTTTAACGATGATTTTTTTGCAACCCGGAAAGATGTTGGACAGTTCATTAGTCAGCCGGAAGAATTGATAGAACAAATACACAGCGGGAATTTTTCACCATTCGGTGAATTTCCAGATTTAGACAAAAACGAATAATCTCCCCTTAATAAATTCCCGAATTTATATATTTATCTTTTGATTTTCAATTATTCTACCGATATAAAATAAGACAAAGTATTCAACAACATTTCATAGAACTCAAACAATACAGACATGAACGCAATACAAAACCTCTCAATTGATCATCCTTTTTTGAATAATCCGGTCACAGCTGCCGCCATGCCTTCAAACATCCCAACACCTCAACCCATTGGAGAAGGCGCCTTTGCAGTGAATAGCTTTGTTATTGAAGATTCTTTCTTTCGAGCTCGCCTTCCTCGTCCTGTACACTGGTCGGTCGCCTGGTCAGATCTTATGATGACCATGTTTATTCTCTTTCTAACCATGTTTGTATATCAGGCATCCCATGAGGATTTCCTCGTAAGTAACACCCCTGAAATCATTGGTGGCAGTACAACTGAAGCCATTGACAGTATGGACGATGGCGACCTTATAGTTCCAATAATACCTTTAAAACGTGCAGCCCCATTTATCACTTCTGGTACTGTCAAGAAAGTTGAAAAAGTCATTGTTACTGAACTTGATATAGATAATGTATTTGAAGGAAACACAGTTTACGTTGAGCCTGAAGAAAAAGCAGAACCCGATACGCCAGTTGCCACTCCACCAAAACCATCTATAAACCCAACCATTACACAAACTCCACCAAACGATGAAATCTTAGAACCTGCTCCATTATCAATGTCGTCTCCTGCAAAAACAGAGTCTCAAAAGCCAAACACGTTTGAAGAAATATATGATTTGAGTCGTAATGAACTCTCTAAAAGTAATCTTGAACAATTCGCATCGGTGGAACTGGTTCCTGAAAAAACCATGCGTATTATTCTCACCGGAGACCTTCTTTTTTACACAGGTCAAGCTGATCTTTCAAATAATGCCAGGGAATCCCTAAGAAAAATCACAGCCATCATACGTAACACACCCTATATGGTAAATGTCATTGGACATACTGACAATCAACCCATGCACTCGTCTCGTTTTGCCTCTAACTGGGAACTCTCAGTGGTTCGTGCAAGCAGTGTTGCCAGGTTCCTCATAGAAGATATGGAAATGAATCCTGCACAATTTATTGTTTCCGGCTATGGTTCTAATCGTCCCATACGACCCAATACTAATGTGGAGAATCGATCTTTAAACAGACGTGTTGAAATAATAATTTCCAAACGCTTAGCTCCAGCCGTCAAAGCATCTCCGAACAACCTATTATAAATAATTTTCCCCTATGAAAAGTAAGAATTTTATCGGTCTCATCCTCTGCATTTTAATATTCTGCATAGGCTTTTTTATAAATGGTAACGTCAGTCTTTATTTCAACATATCCGGAATCTTGATCGTCTTTGGTGGAACAGCCGGGGCGACTTTACTCAGTTTCAAAACCGAACAACTCTCCATCGTCACAAAGGTTCTTCGCGCCAATTACAGTAAAAGAATAAAAAAAGAACCTGAGATAGTACAAATCCTGATAGATCTGTCCATTAAATCGAGAATGCAGGGAATCCTCTCTCTCCAGGAAGAGGAAAATGAAACATCTGTTCTCTTTTTAAGGCGTGCATTAGGATGCCTCGTCGATGGCTACAAAGTTGAACAGATCCGAGATATTTTAAATACTGAAATCTACTTTTTCAAGATGAGACGTGAAGATTCTGAACGCGTCTTACGCACCATTGCTGATTTCTTTCCTGCATTTGGGATAACCGGTAGTGTTGTTGGACTCATTTCCATGCTGGGCGGCATCGGCGACACATCTATCATCTTAAAAGCTGTTCCAATTGCCCTCACATCAACTCTTTACGGGATTGTCAGTGCTAATTTTTTCTTCCTTCCATTTGCATCCTTTTTAAGGGAGCGAACCAACCAGGAGCTCCTCCTTCAAAAAATTATTATGGAAGGTGTTATAGCCATAGAATCTGAATTGAATCCAACCATTCTTAAAACCAAACTCGAATCATTTCTGACCCCATCCGAACGTCAAGAAACACTTGTTTCCTACCAAAGACTCAAAGAACGGTTCAACATCAAGTCCTAAAAACAGAATGGATTTTGTATACCAGGAAACAAGTTTTTAGATATTCTCCGACAAATCAATCCGAAAGTACAATAGGGATGAGGACGTTTGACGGAGAACACCTGAGAAATGTATTACCAATCCTTGCAGCATGTCACCACCCACCAATAACATCTTGTTCTCACAACATTTTACCATAGCAGCCCCCAACACCTCTCAAATCAAACCAAGTGGGTTG
>DAOWDZ010000225.1 GCA_030638765.1 Desulfocapsa sp. | reverse complement strand
CGAAAAGATGGCAAGCTAATCGATGTTTTGCTTAGTTCAACGCCGCTTGATCCTACTGATCTATCCATTGGCGTTGTCTTTACTCTTTTGGATATAACAGCACAAAAAGAGACGAAAAGGGAACTTCAGGCCAGTGAACAAAAATATAGGGGAATATTTAATGCACCCGGTGAAGCCATCTTTATCCATGATGCCGCAACTGGTGTCATCCTTGATGTGAATCAGGCAATGCTGGACATGTATGGATACTCCTATAAAGAAGCCTTATTGCTTGATGTTGAAGCTATCAGTTCAGGTGAACCTCCCTATACTCAGCAGGAAGCTATGACCAAAAACAAAAACGCGGCAATGGGAGAGCTGCAACTGTTTGAATGGAAATGCAGAAAAAAAAGCGGAAAGATGTTTTGGGCTGATGTGGCGTTGAAATTTATCGAGGTGAGAAATGAGAAGTTTGTCATTGCTGTAGTAAGGAATATTGATGGCCGAAAACAGGCAGAAGAGTCCTTAAAAAAATCATCTTCAGAATGGTTTACAGCGATGAATGCTTCCAAAGACGCCATTTACCTTCTCGATCTCAATCGTCGCATTCTTCGAGCCAACAAGGCTTTTTACCGTATGACAGGTACTACTTCACAAACCGCGATAGGTCGACATATCGAAGATATAGTGCATCAAAACGGCAAAAACTGTTCCTGTCCTATCTGCCTCGCTCAGGAGGAAAAACGAGATGCGGTTATTATACTGGAACCTGATAACCCTGATAACTTCACCGGCCGCCCGATTGAAATTACTATAAGAATTGTCAGAGATGATGCAGGAGAGCCCTTAAGTATTCTGATGAATCGACATGACCTGACAAGGCAACGGGAGATAGAAAATGAGTTGCGTAAAAATCGTGATCATTTGGAGAAACTCGTAACTAATCGGACTCAAGAGTTAAAATTAACCCACAAGCAGCTCCTTCATGCTGGAAAACTGAGTGCTATTGGCAGCCTTTCCGCCTCAATCGCCCATGAGTTCAATAATCCGCTCCAGGGAGTGATGAATATTATCAAAGGAGTTGCCCGAAGAGCAACGCTGGAAGAGGATGATGCAGAACTCATGACCATGGCGGTTAGCGAATGTAACCGGATGGGAGACCTGATTAAAAGCCTTCAGGATTTCAATCGTCCCACTTCAGGTAAAAAAGAAGCAATCGATATTCATACCATATTAGACAACCTTCTTGTGTTGGGAAAAAAGGACTGTGCAATACGAAAAATTAGTATTGAGAAGAAATACAGCGAAAGCCTGCCGCTGATTTGTGCAGTGGCTGACCAGATTAAACAGGTTTTATTAAATATTCTGAACAACGCCTGTGATGCCTGTGATCAGGGAGGAACGATTACAATTACCACTGAGGCTCAAACGGAAAAGATCCTTGTCCATATTCAGGATACAGGATCGGGAATCAAAGCAGCGGATATAAACCATATATTCGAGCCTTTTTTTACAACCAAACCCTCTATGAAGGGTACTGGTCTTGGACTTTCCGTCAGCTATGGAATTATCAAGAGCCATGGTGGTGATATCGTTTTTAAGAGTGACCTAGAACAGGGGACACGCTTTTCTATCATTCTACCAATAGAGGGTGGAGACAGTGCAGAAAAATAAAATTCTATTGGTTGATGATGAAAAAGCCATTCTCGTATCCAGCAGCAGGGATTTTGAGTATGCGGGATATGAGGTAAGCACTGCCGCCAGTGGAGAAGATGCCGTCACAGCTCTTCAATGCAATGATTTTGATCTGGTGATCACAGATCTTGCTATGCCTGGTATTGACGGAATAGCAGTACTGCTGGAGGCTAAAAGAAAGGATCCGAATATAGGTGCGATAATCCTCACGGGCTATGGTGATATAACGTCATCAATCAAGGCGATGCGTCTTGGGGCGGATGACTACTTGCTTAAACCCTGCGATGCCGACGAGCTACTACTACGAGCTGAACGATGTCTTGAAAAAAGAAACATGCTTAAACAGATCGAAATACAAAACAAGAAGATTGTTGAAAGCGAACTGCAAAAAACTCTTCTTTTAAATTGTGTGGCAGAAGGAATTTATGGGATAGACACTCAAGGAAAGATAACTTTCATTAATCCGACTGCGGAAAAAATGTTTGGTTACACGGCATCGGAATTGATTGATAAGAATTGTCACACTCTTATTCATCATACAAAAACCAATGGTCAACCCTATCCTGAAAAAGATTGTTGGATGTATAACAGTATTGACAAAAATGAGAAATTTCATGCCTCAGAAGATTTGTTCTGGCGAAAAGATGGCACAAGTTTCCCAGTTGAATGTACCAGTGCTCCGATTACGCACAACAATGTAGTAGTTGGTGCAGTAATACTCTTTACAGACCTTACAGAAAAAAAGAAACAAGAAGAACGTCAACATCAGATGGAATCCCATATTCAACAGCAGCAGAAGTTCCAAAGCCTTAACTCCATGGCTGCAGGTATTGCCCATAATTTCAACAATATTCTCTCTGTTGTCATTGGTAATCAGGATCTTGCATTATTTGGCCTGTCGACAAATCTAAAAGAACGGGGTTACATCGAAGAAGCTCAGAAGGCCTCGCGTCGCGCTGCTAAGATTTCAACAATGATGCTGCAGTTCGTTGGCCAGGCTGAAAACAAAAAACAACAGTTTAAGATGTCAGAAATCATCAATGAGGTGATAGGGATACTCAATTCCCAGATAACATCTCAAATTGAGCTGTGTTACGAAAATACCCAAGAGACCTTTTTGCTAGGTGATGTTGGAATGATCCGGCAGGTTATTGTTAATCTGGTAAGCAATGCGACTGAGTCCATTGGTACTAAAACAGGTGAAATCATCCTACAGCACGGACAGCGTTTTTATACACAGGAAGAACTTGAACAAGCCCACATGCCTGTGGAATTAGCAGCTGGTGAATATGTCTATTTAACGGTCACGGACAATGGATCTGGTATGGATAAGGATGGATTGGCACGGGCCTTTGAACCCTTTTATAGCACGAAATTTACTGGGCGAGGTATGGGACTGGCCACGACCTTAGGTATCATGCGCACTCATAATGGTACAGTTCTCCTAGAGAGCCAACCAGGGAAGGGAGTGATTGCTACAGTACTTTTTCCTGCTTTAGCCTCCCAATGTATTCCAGTTGAACAAACTCCACATGCCACTCCCTCTGAAGATGTTTTTGTCGGTACAGTCCTGCTTGTAGATGATGAAAAGTTGTTACGTGACCTCTGGAAGGCATTTCTGAATATCATGGGATTTGAGGTGTTACAGGCCGCTGATGGCATAGAAGCCCTCGACATTTTTGACAAAAACATGCAAGAGATTAGTCTTGTTCTGATGGATATTTCCATGCCTCGGCTCAATGGGGTTGATACCTTAAACAAGATTAGAGAAAAGAGCATGGTACCAGTGGTAATGATGACAGGATACGCACTAACACAGGTTGCTGAACAGTTTAATGCTTTTTCTAATGTCCGTCTGATACAAAAACCTTTCAGTCCAGAATCTCTCAAAAGCAAAATTCAGGATATCATGCTTCATTCCTGAATTGGATTAGCCAGCAGAGAATGTTAAAGTTAAGATGATTACTGTCTTTCTCTATACAACTTCTCATAAAATGATTTTTCCAAGAGCCAAAGAAAATTGCCATGTAATGCCTTATTTTATTTTAACAAGAATTTTAAAATTAGACCTTCTTCCCGATATGCGTAACAACCACTTTAGCGTAAAATAAGACAACTCAGGGCTTAGACAGCCAGTGGAAATCTCTTTATTTTCTGAACTCTGCCTAACTTGACAGATCTACTGTACATCGCTTTTTAACTTCCTGGAGTAGTAACTGTGGCCCCGCTACCAGTCCCCGAAAGATCAGAAAATATCTCAAATTACAAATGGATCCCTTTTAATAGATTTTCTAGGATTTTCTGTTAAAAATATTTCAACTGTGATTAAATGAATATGTATTCAGTTTTTAATGATAGCGAGAGGAAAAAAGAATTTTCTGAGTAACATTCCTAATTCTCCACAATTTGCTATGACAACTTTTAAGGATACATTACTCAAGGACAATTTTACCTTAATCCATCCTTTTGTTTTTCTAATCCACAAAGAAAAACCCTCTAAAAGGCCAATATTAATGAGATCTGTACTGGTAATATTACTCACAGTATTTTTTTTCACGACACCCAATTGCGTCTCAGCACAAAACTTACCAAAACAAAAACTGTTATATATTAACTCCTACCATAAGGGCTACAAGTGGAGTGATGATATAGAGAAGGGATTACTCAAGGCTCTTCAGGTAACTACCCGGGCGGATGGTTCGTATGATTTTTCTAAAAGTACTGTGGACCTCAAGGTTTTCCGGATGGACACCAAAAACCACAAGGCTGAAAGCTTTAAAAAGCAGAAAGCCAATATAGCAAAATTACTTATTGAAAAATGGCAGCCGGATATTGTTGTCGCCAGTGACGATAACGCTTCAAAATATTTAATTGCTCCTAATTTTAAAAACTCCATTCTGCCTATTGTTTTCTGTGGGGTTAACTGGGATGCATCGGTGTATGGCTTTCCCACTTCAAATATCACCGGCATGGTTGAAATAAGTCCAGTGCATGAATTGGTCAAAATGCTCAAACAATATGCTAGAGGTGAGCGTCTTAGCTACATAGGTGATAGCACCTTATCTACAAAAAAAAACAGGGACCATTTTGAAAAAATACTTGGTCGAAAATTCTCAACTGGCAAACTGATTGAAAATTTTGATGAATGGAAACAAGTATACCTTAGCTTGCAGGATAGTAGTGACATGCTGATATGGCTCAACCCAGTAGGTATCAGGGGATGGAATGTTGAAAAAGCGAAAGAATTCATTCTGAAACACACTAAGATTCCTACGGGATCAATGGGTGACACTGACATATGCTATACCTTACTTGGTAAGGTTGGGATAGCTGAAGAGCAGGGATGGTGGGCAGGGAAAACAGCACTGAAAATCCTCAATGGCACTTTACCAGGTGACATCCCTGTGACTACCAATAAACAATCAAAACTTTATCTGAATATGGAGCTTGCCAAACAGATGGGTATTAAATTCCCAATAGAACTGATTGTTCAGGGTGCTTTTGTTGAGGATCAGAGATGAAATTTACATCAATCACTTCTAAGCTTCTATTTATGACAACCTGTGCTTTAATTGTCATGGCAGTAAGCATTAATATTATGGCAGAAAAACATCATCGTCAAATTACAGATTCCACCCAGCATGTTATTTATTTAGAAAAATTAGAGTTAATCAAAGCGAAACTCCATACAACCCATGAACGGCTGATAAAAACAAGGTTGATAGATGCTTATAGTGAAGATTTTAAAACGTTAGTTCTAAAAGAACTCAGAGAGGCCTTTTATACAGAAAACGGACAGGAAATTTATCCCTTTATCCTCAATCACGATGGACGAGTTGTGATGCATCCCACCATACCAAGGGACGATACCTCTCTGCAGAATTTTCCCTGGGTAAAAACAATACTATCTTCCAATGAGGGTAACTTTACCACAGACTATCTTGATCAGGAAAACTGGTTTATCTCTTTAAATTTTAGCCCTTGGGACTGGACTGTATGCTACAAAATACCTCTGACAATAAAATATGCTGAGGTAAAGGAGTTCTGTAATGTTCTTACCTTAATCATCATAGGAATCAGTTTTCTTGTTCTTTTGTTTATGGCAGTGATTATCACCAAAATCACCGAACCTATAACAAAATTAACTACTGCTGCACAAGAAATGGCCACCGGAAACTTTACTCATGCATTTGACTTCAATCTAAATGAAACAGATGAAGTTAAATCACTTTCCCAAAGTTTCAAACATATGCGTGATTCCATCAGCCTGACGATTGTGGACCTAAAACAGGAAATAACCAAACGCCGGGAGGTGGAAGAGGTTCTGCTGGCAAATGAAAAACAACTGCAAGGCATCACCGATAATGTCCCTGGAGTTGTTGTTCAATCCTATTTCAAAAATAGCGGAGAAAAAGGGATTTATTATGCCAGTCCTCAATTGCACGAAATTTTCGAATTGGAATGTATAGATAATCCCACCCTGTTCTTCCAGACATTTAGCCAAAACATTCATCAAGAAGATCAACAATCCTGGATGGCTTCTGCCCAAGAGGCCGTGGTTAAGCAGATACCATGGAGATGGAAAGGTCGTTATGTAAAACCTTCTGGTGAAATACTCTGGTTTGAAGGCCACTCCACACCAACAGTTCATAAAGATGAAGTTGTATTTGATGGGATTTTTATCGATATTACTGGAAAAATTCAGCAGGAAAATGAAAAACTAGAAGCAATCAAAAGCCAGGAGCAACTCAAAAAGTATGAAAGTTTAAAAACAATGGCAGGAGCCATCGCCCATCGTTTCAACAATGCTATGATGGCAGTACAGGGGAACCTTGAACTCATGACCTGTACCTTGCCTGCTAATTCAGATGAATATAAAATGGCATCTAATGCAACACTGGCTGCCAAGGGAGCATCTCAGGTTGGCTCCATGATGCTGAGTTACGTTGGGCAGCAACCGCTCAAACTCCAGAATGTTCCCCTTGCAACTCTTGCGAGAGAAACTGTTACCACATTAAAAAGCATCTTGCAGCCTTCAATTTCTTTACACTTCACTCCACCTGACCAACCACTCTACTGTTCTGTTGATCAACAACAGATAAAAGAGGTCATTGAAAGTATATTCACTAATGCTGTTGAATCCCTGGGTGATCACAGAGGGACTGTCGAGATTACATTTGGTACTGATTATTTCAAAACAGATTCTTTTCCTATCCCCTTTCAAAATGCCAATCTTCTGGATGGTATGTATACATATTGTCAGATAAAAGATTCAGGGCATGGCATCACCTCAAAAGATTTGGCACAAATTTTTGAACCTTTTTACACCACAAAATTTATTGGCAGAGGACTCGGTCTTGCCTTAACTGTAGGTGTTATGCAGTCACATCATGGAGCGATAATAGTTGAGAGCATTTCAGGTCATGGAACCACTGTCAAGCTACTGTTGCCAACCGTTTCGTTCACTCAGCAAGTAATACCCTCTGATGATTATTTACAGGATGAAGCGATACAGTTATCTGGAAATATTCTCCTTGCTGATGACGAAAAGATGGTTCTTGATGTTGGCAAGAAAATGCTTGAAACACTCGGTTTTACTGTCCATACTGCTGTAAATGGCCAGGAAGCCATGGATAAAACCGATAACAAGACCCTTAACTTTCGCATAGCAATACTTGATATTTCAATGCCAGAGATGGACGGTATTAAGGCCATGCATGGTATCAGGAAAATCAACCCTGATCTGCCAATTGTGCTAAGCAGTGGTTATTCTGAAGATGACTTCTCCTTTACAGAAGACGCAGGAAACATGCCAGACGGATTCCTGAGCAAACCGTTTCAGTTATCTGATATGCGGAAAAAACTTGAAAAGTTATTGTCCTGATATTGAGTAAACGTTAGAAACGGTATCGGAAACGAGTATCTTCAACATGGTTATGTTAACCGAGGTGTACCCTGCTGAGCTAAGTATGTTTACTGAAGTTCTGGTTATAACCACCCAGGGTGGGCAGTGGTCGCTCTACTCAGATTTCTGAGCATAATCCAATGATCCATGGTTGGTCGCGGTGGAATTAATAAAAAATTAATCAAGAGGTATTGTATGATAAAGATCGAACTTGACGAGACAAGAGAGTTTAATCCTCTGGGGATGAAGAGTATTGTGCTTCATGACTCGGAACATTTTAAGATTTTAAATTTTAATTTAATAAAAGGGGCACTTTTTCCAATTCACTCTCATGAACTCGATGGGCAGTTGAGTATCCTGGTTATTGAAGGTGAAGGAGAGTTTTTGGCTGATGACAATGTGGTTCTTCCTGCAAAGACTGGGAGTATGTTGGTATCTGACATTTCAGAACCTCATGGTGTTAGGGCTATAAGCGATATGCGAATAGTTGTGACCATTGCCCCGCCTATTTGATGGAAAAGATGAACCCGCAACTATTTTTTTTTGGGGGGGGGCAGACATTTCAGGCTGAATTTGCAACGCAATAAAGAATGGTGCCTTAAAAAACAGATATAATTACTCATTGATCCATCTCGTTGGTTGACTATGTTCACTAAATTGTGATTTACTTCTCATTACATGAATATAATTTTCGTAACAAAACAACACCAACCCACTTAAAGAGGTAGAAAGATGATCAAAAAGCTGTGTGCACTGTTGATAGTACCGTTTATGCTAACCTTAAATTGCCCATTGATAGCTTCAGAAATTAGTCAGGCTACCAATAATACTTCAGCCGAAGTAACAACCGACATCACTTATGATCCAGCGACAGAGGCTATAGCTGGCCAACGTATCCCTATTCAAATTGAAGTTGAAGACAAAAGTGGTGTAGATGTTGTTCGTATATACTTCCGAGTGGTCAATGCCACAAACTACTTCTATGTCACCATGAATCAATCTGGTGATACTTTCACAGCCATTCTTCCCGCCCCTGCTAATGGTGCTGGTGAGATTGATTATTTGATTCTTGTAAAAAACAACAATAACCAACTTGTAAAGTCGCAGAATTACATGATGACTGTTGTCGATGATAACGAAGCTAATGCTTCTGATCTTGCGGCAAACAACGAGAAAATCAATATCTACACAGAAGCTATGGAGGCTCCTGGCAGTCTCGAAGGTTTTATGGATAATATCGCTATCCACTTGACTAAATCAGCTGTTAAATACGGTGTGACAATGGGGATTTACTCTGCGTTAGAGGCAGGAGCATCCACAAGTAGTGTTGTTGCATCTGGTACAGTGACTGCTGCAACTGGAGGAATGTCAACGACTATGATGGTCGTATCAGGTGTTGGTGCTGCTGCAGCAGTAGGTGGTGTAGCCGTAGCGGCAGGTGGCTCATCCTCCTCTGATGGTGGCACTGTTGCCAGCAGT
>DAOWDZ010000010.1 GCA_030638765.1 Desulfocapsa sp. | reverse complement strand
ATGTATTCCACTGTATGTCGGTCTGTGATCCAGTGAATGGAATGCATCAGATTTTTGAAGGTGTGCTTCCAAAATATCTTTTTGCAGATAAGCCAGAGTGTCGTTTTCATGATGATTGGGTTGAGGATGATATTCTATCATTTGAGGAAAACATTGAAAAACACCATGAATCACTCTGTGCTGTAATTTTGGAACCCATTGTTCAGGGAGCAGGGGGAATGCGTTTTTATCATCCTGAATATTTAAGAAGAGTACGAGCTCTCTGCGATAATTTTGATGTTCTTCTCATTGCGGATGAGATTGCAACAGGGTTTGGGCGCAGTGGAAAACTTTTTGCATGTGAACACGCAGATGTTGCACCGGATCTGCTCTGTCTCGGAAAGGCACTCACTGGTGGATATATGACTCTGGCGGCAGTTCTTGCCACGAGAAAAATTGGAGAAGCTGTTTCAACGGGTGAGCCTGGTGTGTTTATGCATGGACCTACATTTATGGCCAACCCTCTTGCCTGTGCTGTGGCAAATGCCTCTGTGAATCTATTACTTGAGTCGGATTGGCAGTCCAATATTAAGTCTCTTGAAAATGGATTATTTAGGGGGCTTGCTCCCTGTGCTGAGTTTGACAATGTAGCTGATGTTCGAGTATTAGGTGGGATTGGTGTCGTGGAGATGAAAGAAGCTGTTGATATGGCACAAATTCAACCTGCATTTGTTGCAAAAGGGGTGTGGGTGCGTCCCTTTGGTCGTCTTGTGTATGTAATGCCTCCCTTTTGCATGGACCAGAATGATGTATCCCTTCTCACAAATGCTATTTGTGAAGTGCTGGAGGGACAGCGCTGATGATATCACGATACGAAAAAAAGCTACAAACACTTGAAGCGAAAGGACGCTTGCGTAAACTGACTCCACTACAGTCTGACGGGACTGGCCGTGTTCTGTATAAGGGGAAGAGTCTTCTCAATCTCAGTTCCAATGATTATCTTGGACTCGGGCAGGATACAACATTACGGCAACGTTTTTATAACGAACTGCAACATGGTGAAGAGGCTAAATCTGGCCTTGCTGCAGCTTCTTCAAGACTTCTTACCGGTGATTCTTTCTTTGCTCACAGTCTCGAAAACGATATCGCAAAAGCCTATGGATGTGAGGCGGTTCTGTTATTCAATTCAGGGTATCATGTCAATATAGGCATACTGCCGGCATTGTTTACTAAGGGTGATCTCATCCTTTCAGATAAACTTAATCACGCCTCAATTCATGATGGACTTCGTCTCAGCCTCGCTGATCATAAGCGATTCCGTCATGGTGATTATGAGCAACTGCGTTCTCTTCTTGCCAAATTTCGCAAACAGTATGATCAGGTGGTGATAGTCAGCGAATCTGTATTTAGTATGGATGGAGATGAAGCAGATCTGGATTGTCTAATTGCTTTAAAACATGAGTTTGATGTTAAACTCTACCTGGATGAAGCACACGGAGTTGGAGTTTACGGCCACAAAGGTCTGGGAAAAGCCGATGAAAAAGGTGTTTTGAAAGAGATTGATTTTCTTGTCGGAACCTTCGGCAAGGCGCTGGCGTCCATTGGTGCATTTATCTGCTGTACACAGAAAATATATGATTATTTGGTGAATCACAGCAGGTCTTTAATTTTTACAACAGCTCTTCCTCCTGTGACTTTAAGCTGGAACCAGTTTGTATTCAGGCATATGCTTTCAATGGACAAAGAGCGCCAACATCTACAACAGATATCAGAACAATTACGATTTGCATTCAACAAACAAGGAATCGCAACACGAGGCAGCACTAATATCGTTCCTGTTATAATAGGAGAGGACAGCCTGGCTCTTAATCAGGCGAAACAGATGCAGAAACTTGGGTTTCTTGTTCTTCCTGTTCGGCCACCCACAGTACCTGAGGGGACTGCCCGCTTTCGATTTTCGATATGTGCTGATATGCAATGGAAGGATTTAGAAGAACTGCCAATTCTGATCAGCTCCATGGCAGCGAGTGCAGATTGTGAAGAGTAAATGGCTTCACAAAAAAGAAGATAATAAACTGATTATTTTCTGCAATGGATGGGGGATGGATGAGTATCCTTTTGAACCGCTTGTGAGTCATGAGTGGAGTGTCCTCATGTTTTATGACTATACAGATTTTTCCACTGATAAAGATCTGCAGAGGCTTTTTGATGAATATGAAAAAATTATTCTGATTGGCTGGTCAATGGGAGTATGGGCAGGACAACACCTGTTTGAGGAATTTCCAGCCACACTTGATGCGGCCGTGGCAATCAATGGAACCCTTTGTCCCATCAATGATGAATTTGGGATCCCTGAAACTGTTGTTCAGGCAACCCTTGCAGATATAGATGAAAAGCAACGATTGAAATTTTATTATCGTATGTGCAGGGACCGTATTTTGTATCGGAGTTTTCTGGAAAAACAGCCTCAGCGGAGTGTGGAAAACCAAAAAGGAGAATTGGCTGTTCTGCTGGCAAACACTACGAATATAGAGCTTGCAAAATCGATCTATAGTTGTGCTATAATTTCAGAACGGGATTTTATTATGCCAACTAAAAATCAACTGAATTACTGGCCTGAAGAAATCGTAAAGCTGATTGATGAAAGCCATTTTCCATTTTATGCTTATAAGAGTTGGGACGAAATTATAAGCAATTTGAAGGAAGAGTAGGGATGCATAATGGTTTTTGAGCTTGATAAAGAGAGGATTGCACAGTGTTTTCGAAGGAGTCTCACGACCTATGATGACGCCGCAGTTGTTCAGAGAAATCTTGCTGAGAAATTAATTCAGTACATCAATACACTTCCAGATGAGGCTTTTAATCGTGTCCTTGAAATAGGATGTTGTACTGGAAGTCTCAGCGAAATGCTCTGCAATGAAAAATCGGTGGGCACACTCTATCTCAATGATTTAGTTTCTGACTTTGAAGAAGGTGTTCTGAGAAGACTCTCTAAATATGAAACAACGGATTTCATTTCCTGCTTTGGTGATATTGAAACCCTTGCTTTGCCGTCGAATATTTCCCTCGTTCTTTCTGGAGCCACCTTTCAATGGCTCAGTGATTTTCCAGCCTTTATTACAAAACTTGGTCGTGTTCTGCAACCGGGATCGTACCTCGCATTTTCCATGTTTGGACCTGGAACATTGAAAGAATTTTCAAGTCTGATTTCAGTAGAATTGAAGTATCATGAAGACGCAGAGATTCTTGCTGTGCTCGATAAGGATTTCGTTGTGGAATCATTTCATGGCAGCGATGAGAAACTATTCTTCAGTTCAGTACGTGAGATTTCAAGTCATATCCGTGCAACGGGCGTTGGTGGGGTGAGTGAATATCAGTGGAACAAAGAGAGTTTGAAGTTGTTTGAAGGTCGGTACCATAATGAATTCGGTACACAAAAAGGTCTTCCTGTCAGCTATAGTTCGTTGTCTTATGTCGTAAGGAGATGTTAGTGGGACAAGTCACGTGCATTAGCGGAATTGATACAGATATAGGAAAAACCATAGCCACAGGTCTTATGGCAAAGACTCTTTTAGAGATGGGACATTCTGTTATAACACAAAAAATTGTCCAGACTGGATGCACAGGTATTGCTGCGGATATTCAAAAGCATAGAGAGTTAATGGGACTTGAATTGCTTTTAGAAGATAAAGAAGGCATTACCTGTCCCTATGTTTTTAGTAAACCATGTTCTCCGCTTCTTGCCGCAGAATTGAATGAAACTTTTATTGATCTCAATGCAATAACAAAGATGACCCAAACATTAGCAGCCAGGTATGAGCATGTCCTGCTTGAAGGTGCGGGAGGACTCATGGTTCCTCTCACATTAAAGACGAAATTCTTGGATTATCTCCAGGAACAGAGTTATTCGCTTATTTTAGTGTCCAGCCCAAGACTTGGTTCCATCAACCATACTTTGTCGGCACTGGAACTGGCAAAGGGAAGGGAGATTGAAGTAAGAGGAATAATCTACAACTGCTATGAAAAATATGACAATGCCATCTACAAAGATTCAAGAGAAGTATTTGCCCGGTCTTTGTCAAAATATGGTTTTCCACCAATGGTTATTGATATGGAAACAGCTGATAGTTACCAGCAATCACAAAAAGGTTTTGATTGCAGTACACTGTTTTAGATGGTGAAATAAAGAATAAGGAACAAATAT
>DAOWDZ010000039.1 GCA_030638765.1 Desulfocapsa sp. | reverse complement strand
CCTCACTTCGAAGGTCAACACCAGTATCAAACAAAGCTCCCTCAATTTCCCAACCTAAGATATCGTGATTTTGACCTTCATCCCATTCACCTACGAGAGCAACATCAGCGAAACCAAGATATCCCTTCATTCTGACAGCACCCTTTCCTTTTGCAAGTGTGGCATCCATATTTGAAAGCTGGTTTATCGCATATTCATAACGAATACTCTCTGTTCCTGTTCTTTCATAGGTTTCTATAGACTCTATCGCAATGGGATTAAACACATCAATGGGATTCCAGAACCTGCCAACCCCGAGGGGTATTCGTTGCTTGCCTATAACCCAAAGGTGCTTTTCTCCACTGTATTCAAGATATGCTCTGTAAATTGATGTTTTGTTGGTGATGCTATCAGGTATCTCTGAGACCAGGTTTTCATTATCCACCTGTAATTTAATTCTAAAATCAGGGTGTGAACTATGCCCAAGATCAAGTTGTGCACGAATACGGTTGTAGTCAAAGAGGTTATACCTATCATCATATCCTGGAATCTGAGTATTCTCCAATGACAATGACGGTACAATCCCTAAATAAGCAGCTGCTAAATATCTACATGTATTATTCACAAATATTTGAAAAAAGTTTGCCATCTTTGAGCACCACAGAACGCCTGGCCTTGGCGATAACCATGGGGTCATGAGAGGAAAAAATTATCGTCACACCTTCATCTTTGTTCAGTTTTTCCATCATATCTATCAGTGAAACTGCTGATTTAGAATCAAGATTAGCCGTGGGTTCATCGGCAAGAACAAGTTTTGGAGTTGAAGCCACTGCACGCGCCACTGCTACCCGCTGTTGCTGTCCACCACTTAATTGATGCGGTAACTTATCAAGTAATGTTTCAATGCCTAATTTGGTAGCCACAGCAAGGCTTCTCTCTGCACATAGCTCATCTTCTATGCCCTGTAATTTCATCACATATTCGATATTTTCCAGGGCAGTGAGCACTGGCAAAAGATTGTAAGCCTGGAAAACAAATCCTATCTGATCGCGCCTTACCTGGGAAAGATCCTTCTCAGAGAGTTCAGTTAACTGTTTGCCATCAAGTATAATCTCACCACTACTTGGCAAATCCAGCCCTCCAATAATGTTGAGTAGGGTTGTCTTGCCACTTCCGGAAGGGCCAGATATAACAACAAACTCCCCCTGTTCGATAAGCAGATCCACAGAGTCTAATGCCTGAACTTCAACGTCCTTATCAGGCTGAAAATACTTACTGATTTTTTTCACAACGAGAAAATCATTCACACCCTTTTCACACTTCATTGAGAACCTCAATGGGTCTTGATTTACGCAATATACGCAGTGGAAAATAAGTACTAATGAGAGTGGCAACGACAACGGCTGCAAAGGCAGTTGTGAAGTACCCTGGCCTAATTAAGGCATATGTTATGGAATCCATACCAAATTCATCAAAGGCATCACTAAACATTCTCAAATCAAGCCCATAGATTTTAAAGTAGAGAAGGGTTAACCCGCCACAAAAGGTACCTGCAAGAAACCCTGCCACCCCAAGGAGCAATGACTCGATCAGAATAATCAACCGAATCTGCCCAAAGCCGGTGCCAATGGCAAGCATGATTCCAAACTCCCTTATACGCTCAAGAACGGAAACAAGCATTACTCCGAATATTCCAAGCCCGGCCACCGTAAATATCATCAGGGACACAACAAGACTAAAACCTTCCATTATTACTCGTGACTGCATCAGGGCAGGATACATTTCATCCCATCTCAGAACATCCAGTCCTGGGAGAACTCGTTTCAAGCTAGTTTGAAAATCTAAAACAGCCTCCTCATCGTACAATATTAAAGAGATACGGGTAACACCATTTTCCACACCTAAAAACTCTCTGGCTTTTTCGATATCTATAAACACGGCCGTTCCATCAATAACCATGTTATTTGTTTTTAAAATTCCTGTAACACGCAAAGCAATTGAAGTCACTTCCGAGTTAATATCCTGAGCTGATAAGATAATTTTTTTTCCAACGGATACCTTGAGTTTTTTTGCAAGTTTGAACCCTATAATTGCACCTTTTCCATTTATGCCAAAATTATATTCACCCTTCACAACATATTTTTGTAGACTTCCATGGAGTTTTTCACGTTTCGAATCGATGCCTGTTATCACACTATTTCTTGAATAATGGGCAGTAGCTATTAAACCCTGCTGTTCAATCCGTTGCACCGAACTTTTCACACTGGAACTTTTTTCTAAAAGACTTGTAAGTTTCTCAAAAGTTACATCTTTTTCATTAATGCGCTTATTAAGTGCTGGATCGAGTCGAAAGCCTTCTCCAAATATGGAAATATGCCCGGAATCACTGTGAATGGCATTGGTAATCATCTGCTCTGTCATGCCATCATAAATACCCTGCATAACCAGTAATCCCCAAAGGCTTGCACAGATCATCAGGACAACCATTAAAGAGCGGGGTATTCTTCGGGTAAGCGATGCCCATGCTATTTTCAGCGACATTCTAAACATGATGAATGGCCTCAATGGGCTGGTATCGATTAACTTTTATGATGGGATAAAGAGTGGACAATACGATTAAAACGAACATCACAAGCATATCTCTCACAATGCTTATCGGCTCAAATGCTGTAGGGATAGCAGATGCTGCAAGTCCATACTGTTTAAACTGCTCTTCCATCCCGGAAAACACCATTGGATGAAGATAGAAATAATAGGAAAATGCAGCACCTATCAAACCACCGATACAGACGCTGATAATCCCAAGGATTGATGATTCAAAAAGAAGGATGGTGAGGATTTGTTTTGGTGTTGTCCCAAGTGCCCGCATGATCCCAATTTCTCGTAATCTTGCATACACAACAAGTAAAGTATAGATCATCACCACAAAGAAAATCGCAATGAATATTATCGCAAGTGTAATATAGCCAAATATGGAATCAAGTTTCATGGATTTAACAAGTGGTGCCATTGTCTGCTGCCAACTCGCCGACTCAAATTCCCCACCAACTTTTTGTTCTATTTCCTGAGCTATTTGTTCTGATTTTTCTAAAATATCTGGAAGCACAACAGCATGGGTGGCAACATTATCAGATGCCATAATCAAGTCAAAATAGGATTTGGAGAGAAATGCACTGCTCGCATCAAATTCAAAAAGACCTGTCTGGAAAATACCCTTCACAATTACTGTATCTGCTGCAAAGGAGTAATCAGCACCATTTCCAATAAAGGCAAGTTCGTCACCTATCGTAACGTTAAGTCTGCGAGCAAGTTCATTACCAATGTAAAGTTTATTGGTATCATTATCGTTGAGATAACTTCCCTCTTTAAGAGATTCATAAAGCCTTGAGACTCTCCGTGCCTTGTTAGGTACTATCCCGGTGAGCATGCCTCCGACCGCCTTTTCATCAGCAGAAAAAAGAACGAAGGATTCAAAACGTGTAGTGAATAATTTCACCCCTTCAACTTCTTCAACCTCTTTCTGCAACCTTTCGACATCAAAAAGTAAATGTTCAAAACTTGGGTTTTCTCGAAAATCAGTTTCGGTAATTTGAATATATCCGGAATAAATCTCCACAGCATTTTTGAGCATCTGTTGGTGGGACCCATTCATCCAGGCAGTAGAAAAAACGAGCAGCGCGGTGCTGACAATACCAAGCAGCAAGGTGATTACTGAGCGTTTTTTATAGGAAAAAACATTTCTAAGAGCAATTTGAACAAGCATCACAGGAGTGAACTCAGAGTTATTTAGAAAATCGTTTCAAGGCTCTTTTACTAAAATAAGCCTCATCAATTTTACCGTCAAAGACAACCTCGGATACGATTATCACAGTTTCATGACCCTTCTTTTCTTCCGTTTTTGGTGTCATAATCCATTTAGAAGGATAAAAGTAACCATCGAAGGATTGAACATCTGTATATTCAAGATTCCTGACCAGCACACCATCCTCATCAAAATAGGAGACTTTCAACGGAAGATAGTACTGTTTAGAAACACTCATTTGAATTTCGCCCCAGACAACGGCAGCTTCAAACTTTGGAGTGAGTTTCACATGATATTCTGTATCAGTTTCCAACAGGAGTGTATGCGTATAATCTTCTGACAGTGAACTTTCTTTAACAAGATCATCATTACTGAAATCACTTCCCATCCAACTCTGCATCATCATGGAAGAAGGTATTTTTATGACCTTTTCGATTCGCGGAACATACTGCCACATATTACCGTCTATCTTGAGAAAAGTTATGCCGGTATCTTTTTCAGGGTAGAGTATTTTTATAAAAGATTTCTCCTGACCAACGGAAAAACTTTTCATTTTCATGGTTCGTTCTGCACGCCGTGTTTTCACAGTCATGCTGATTTCCATTATTGCTGTTTCACCATTCAAATTCTCAACCATTTTTGTGATAATATCATCAATAATTTCTGCACCTGCAAGAACTGGAAACAACAACAGTATCCCGAATAACCCTATAACTTTCATTAATTATGTGCCTCAATCAAATACTATATTCAAAACATTTTATTTTATTAAACACCCTAATCTCAAAACCCCTTACTTTTATATTATCTTCTCAAAATACGTTATGATAGTTATTTCGTTATCGCAGCGCCTCAAAAACTCACTAAAAACCCTAACACATTCCTAGTAAGTAACCATTCTCACCTTTACATCGTTGTATTATTCCGATATGATCAGATCCTTAAACATCGAATCTATACTTTAATAAATGGTCATATCCTTATAATACTCAATGTCGTGATGAAACAAAAAACCCACTTCACAAATCTCTTTCAATTCTGGGGAATCCTTCTAATACTCGGAATTGCAATAAGTATTACAATTATAGATGTCACCACATCATTACGTGGCTTCAAAATACAATCCGAACAGATCCGCACTAACTTCACTGCAACTCAGAAAAAAATTATTCAGCAGGAAGTTATGCGTGTGGTTGAATTGATTTTCTATGAAAGTGCTCAGAGCAAAGCACTTACCAGAGACATTATACAGTTGAGAGTTAACGAAGCCTCCGCTATAGCCAACAATCTCTACCAACAATACAAAGACACAAAACCAAAAGAAGAAATCATACAAATTATTATTAATGCCCTGAGACCCATCCGTTTTGCAAAAGGTCTTGGGTATTATTTCATGACTGACTTTGACGGAATCGAACTTCTTTTTGCAGATAAACCGGAAATAGAGGGGGAAAACCTACTCGACTTGCAGGATTCTCAAGGCAATTATGTCATTAAAGATATGATTAGCATTGCCCGACAAAACGAATCTGGTTTCTACGAATACAATTGGACAAAACCCGGTGCCACAGGAAACACTTTCAGTAAAATTTCCTTCGTCAAACGTCAAACTCCCTTTAATTGTTTTATCGGGGCCGGCCTCTATGTTGACGACATAAAAGATACCATCAAATCTAAATTACTTGATAGCATCAGTCGTATACGATTCGGAAAAGAAGGCTATATTTTTGTTAATCGACTTAATGGGGATGTATTAGTTGCTAATGGAAAACGTTACCCTGGTAACAAAAAACTATGGGAAATATTCAACAAAAACCCTAAAAAAACAAAAGCGTTATTTGCTAAAGAGTATGCCGCTGCCTCCACATCTGATGGAGAATATATCCATTATACAT
>DAOWDZ010000027.1 GCA_030638765.1 Desulfocapsa sp. | reverse complement strand
GGTGATAATTGGAACCAAATAGCTAAGGCTGCGTTAGATAATGCGGCAGGGACGGCATGGGGAAGTACCATGCTGCGCAATAACCCAATTTTTAAAAAAATAACTGCACAATTGTTATCAGATGAGATGAGCAGAGAGGACAGAGTGTTGGCTATCCGCAGCATTGAAAATTTTCATAGTTTCTCACGAATAATTAATAGAACCAGACGACGCGATATAGGGAATTTTTGTATTCGGCGGTCTGAAACGATAAGAGTTGATTTTACTGATGAACAAAAAATACTACATGACCAGTTACTCACCTTTGAAGCCACTGCCTTGTCAATACTTCACGGGAATCAAAATGTAAATTTTATGATTTCTACTCTCAGGAGACAGACTGCAAGCTGTATTTTTGGCCTTGCCCCGTACATTGATCACATTTTAAACAGAAGGCTTTCTGCGTTGGAATGGTATGAAAGTACTGATGATGAAATGCCGGATCTCAGTTTTATAAAATCATTACAGGAGGCTGCACAGGCTATCATTGAGATGGCAGGAAAGCTGCCGCCGGATGATCCTAAGTTTGATGAGCTATTATTAATCATTCTGGAAAAGCAAAATCAGGCGAATAACAAAGTGATGGTTTTCAGTAGTTTTAGACATACACTATTTTATTTACAGGATAAATTAAAAGAACAGGATATACGGGTAGGTTTGGTTTATGGGGATGTCAAAGATGAAGAAAGATTGCTCCTGAGACAACGATTTGAGAAACCGAGAGAGGAAGAAAATGCAATTGATGTAATGCTTTTTTCAGAAGTTGGCTGCGAGGGGCTTGACTATCAGTTTTGTGATTTGATGATTAATTATGATCTGCCATGGAATCCCATGCGGATTGAACAAAGAATCGGACGTATTGATCGGCGTGGTCAAAAGAGTGAGGCTGTGGCAATCTTCAACCTCATAACTTCTGATACTGTGGATGCTGATATTTATGAAAGATGTTTATTACGGATCGGCATTTTTGAAGAAAGTATTGGTGATTGCGATGAGATTCTCGGAGACATTCATCGGGAAATCAGAGGCATTGCCGATAACCTTGAGTTAACGGAATCGGAACGTCAACAAAAACTGGAGCAACTTGCTGATAATAAGATTAACAAAATTCATGAGCAACAGGCTCTTGAGGATAGTGAGCATGAGTTATTTGGTCTCCATCTGCCCAAATTAACCGTGGATCACGAGGTGAACGAAGCAGAGAGTTACTGGCTGACCTCAGATTCCATTGAGCGATTTGTTTCAAAATATATCGAAAAACGGATAGGGACAGGTGAGTATATTCTGGGTGAAAAAGAATTAAAAACCCTGCGACTTTCACAGGAGGCGCGCAACAAACTGCTTGAAGATTATAGACAGTTGAGAAGCCAGAAAACGCCAATGAATCGTACTTGGGAAAAATGGTTGAAAGGTTCTGAACCTCATTGTGGCATTACATTTGATTCCACCTGTGCCGCCGATCACAGAGAAGTCCATTTTATTATGCCCCTGCACCCTCTGGTGCTTCAGGCAGCCAGGTATCTTGAAACGGCATCCCCTGTTTATTCAGCTTTACGCATTCATGATCCTGATGGTGTAGCCGGTGATTTTCTTTTTGCAATTTATGCCTGGGAGTATAAAGGAATACGGGAGGAACTCAAACTTATTCCAGTTTGCGAGGATGAGAGTGTGCGAAATAATTTCTTTGATTATATTGAGTCGGGTGTAGAGATTATTCCTGAGCAGATTCTTCCTAAATCCATCGCCTTTGATGAGTTGGATAAAACCCATTATCAGTTGTGGAGCAAGGAAAAAGATGAACACCAAACAAGAACCAAAGAAATTTCATCTTACCAGCGAGTCAGCTTGGAAACCAGCCATCAGGGACGACAAAGTGTTATCTCTGAGCAGCTTCATAATGCAACAAATGAAAGAATTAGACGTATGAAACAGTCTCAGCTCAATAACAATCAGATAGATTTTGAAAGGAAAAAAACTGCATTGGATATTGCGGAGAAGGGTGCTGATATACATGCCCGGCCTGTAGTTTTTGGTGTTTTGCGTGTGGAGGTGTAAGTTTGCAAAAAAAAATTATTCAGGAAATCAGGGATGATTACAGTCCTAAAAGGAACAGTCCACGTACACTGGCTGGGTATGGTCTCAGTATCAAGACCCTTGCTGAAGATCTGTATGCCAAGGATACTCATTTTATTTTCGAGTTAATCCAAAATGCTGAAGATAATGCGTATGTAACGGATAACCCTTTACTTCGCTTTGTTTTAACAAAAACTGACTTCATTGATGGCAACAAAGATAGGGTAATATTAATTGTTGAAAATAACGAGATCGGATTCCAAAAGAAACACGTTGAGGCAATTTGCAGCGTAGGCCAATCCACCAAAGACAAGGAACAAGGTTACATCGGCGAAAAAGGAATTGGGTTTAAATCGGTTTTTCGGATTACAAATTGTCCTGTTATTTTTTCAAACGGATTTCGCTTTTCATTGCCGGAAAAAGATGAGCTTTCTGGACTTGGTTACATCGTTCCAGCCTGGATTCAATCACCACCCAAAAAATTAGATACTGGTATTACCTCAATATATTTACCGATTAACAAACCTGATTTTCCAGTTGATCAGGTTATCAAATCGCTTAGGGATATTGCCCCGGAAACGATTCTGTTTTTGAAGTATCTGAAAACAATCGAACTTTCTTTTTCTTTAGAAGAACAATATGAAATAATAATAGAAAAGGATGACTCAGAATTCCCTCTTGTCAAATTGACATATCTGAAAAAAGACGATATTGAAGAAATTCTTACCGAGCAGCACTTTTGGGTAGCTACTAAGGAATTTACCAGACCGGACAATGCGCAACATGAAAAACGAAAAAATATCAGCAGCCGTGAAGTCTCAATAGCAATTCCGCTGAATAAGAAACAACAGGGTAAACTATTCGCATATTTGCCGGTTTGGGAAGATACAGGGTTACCATTTTTGATCAATGCAGATTTCTTACTGGTTAGTTCTCGTGAGTATGTTCAGGAAAATGTACCTTGGAACAATTGGCTGCGAGATTGTATAGCTGAAGTATATGTGGAGGCTTTCACTTCATGCTTGACTTCGGGCAACCTTTCCTTTTGGGAAAAAATTAAGGCGTATGGTTCTTTACCGCACAGCTCAAGCACAAAGCACAGATTTCTCGATCCTGTAATTTCGGCAATACGGGAAATACTAGGAAAGACAGAATGTGTTTTTACAGCCCACTGTGACGCATTGGCAATACCAGAGACAACCTGTATTGCAAGTAATGATTTTTGGGAATTATTAGAAGATGGCGATTTGCCTGAAGTCTTTAGAACAACAATACAACTTGTATGTCCTGCGCTTGCTCCTTACAGCCATGTCTTGAAAACCATTGGGACATCTTTGTTAACTGATGATGATTTACTTGCATGTCTTGATGATGAAAAATGGCTTGCAATTAAATCTGATAAATGGCTGTTGAAATTATACCGGTATTTAAAAAAACATGCGATTGAAGAGGATGTTCTATCCACCAAAAAAATAATAAGAATATGGTCAGATAAAGACCAGATTGGTATGTTGTCATGTGGTGAGGAGCAACCAATATATTTTGAACGTGATGATCAATCTCGTGAAGCACTCCAGGCTGTTCCAGCATGGCTGAAGAAAATGGTGCCGTTTGCTTTCCTGGAACATGAATTATGGCATTTACTTACCTGCC
>DAOWDZ010000001.1 GCA_030638765.1 Desulfocapsa sp. | reverse complement strand
GAATATTCCAGCCGGAGTATTCCCTGGCCAGTGATCCTGCAAAACCATGAATGGCAGCATGCCCAGGATTTAACAAATCCTCTTTTCCCACTGCCATGGCCTGGGTGGTAATAAGAGTCAAATTCAGCTTTACAGTACCATAGCCTAGAGCAAGAAAGACCTTGGCCAGACGAAACAACTGCAGTACAGCATCGTCTTGGCCTGCAGTCAGATCATTCTCAGCCGCGTTTTTCAACATAGAAAACGGAGCAATCCAGACAACATGCTCACACGGGTCTGATTTTTGTAAAATGGCAGTTATTGCCTCACTATTTTCTCCGGAAAAGGCAGGAACAAATCGACCATTTGGAAAATGTGGTTCAAGATCCTCCTGCTGCTTCTGCGTTGCACCGATCACGATTGTTCTGGCCGTTTCAGCTGGTGTGCTACTGTTTTTTTCCGGTAAAGAAAAAACATTCCATACCGGTGTCAGCATAAAGATTTCAGCATCGTTGTTTTCGGAACATGTTTCCCCTTCAGGAAACCAGTAGCGATCTCTCGCAAAGGGATAGGTGGGAAGAGCGATACGCTTGGGCCTATACTCTTTATAGAGAAAATCCCATTGAACATTACCGCTCTGCAGCCATTGTTCTGCTACATTTTTAAGCTTCCTCTCCCTGGCGGATTCTCCATTCAGGATCATTCCGGAACCGGTCTCTCCCTGGATATACAACTCCAGTTTTCCGATAAGCTCAGAAACGCCAGCAGCCAGGAAAACAACCCGTTCCCCCATAGCCTCCCTGCCCTTCTGGAGTGTATAGGCCATGTCCTGCAGATTAATTTCCTCTGCACCTTCCCTGACAAACTGAAGTAGTTGCTGAACGGATACCTGGAGACGCTCCTTATTCTTTGCAGACAGGACAATGAGCACTGCTCCTTCATTTCTTGCAACGAAAGGTCTGTCACCACACGGCGAATATTCCTCCACTACGACATGGCCATTTGCACCGCCGAAACCAAAGGAACTTACCCCTGCCCTCCTGGGTACCGCCTTACCGTCCTCTCCCTGCATCCTTTTCCATTCACGGTTCTGCTCCACCAGATACAATGGACCATCCCGGAGTGATATAAAAGGATTGAGTTCCGTAAAATTACAGAGTCCTGGAATAGTCTTATATTTCATGGCCATCAGGACCTTAATGAGCCCTGCCATCCCGGCTGCCGACTCGGCATGCCCCATATTAGTCTTTACCGAACCCAGACCACAGAATGGTTCACTTACACCGGGGACATTCTCCTGAAACGCCTCCTGCAGAGCCTGTATTTCAATGGGATCTCCCAGACTGGTACCCGTCCCATGAGTCTCAATGTAGCTGATGGTACCGGGAGACACCCCGGACTTTTTCCAGGCTCTAAGGATCAACTGTTTCTGCCCTTCAAGACTCGGCGCCCTGAGAGAGTCTGACTGCCCATCATGGTTGACTACCGTGGACTTGATAATACCGTAGATGGAATCGTTATCTTTAGTAGCCTGGGATAATGGTTTAAGAACAAGGGCGCCATACCCCTCTGCCCTTGCAAAACCGTTGGCCCCTTTATCAAAGGTCTTGCAATGCCCATCAGCTGCCAGCATTCCCGCCTTGTTGGCAAGAACAAAGACACGGGAGCTAAAGATAAGATTTATTCCACAGGCTATGGCCAGGGGGCATTCCCCCTGCCTAATCGATTCCACTGCATGGTGAATTGCCACCAGAGAACTGGAACAGGCAGTATTGATCAGTTCGCTGGGACCATGAAAATCAAACCAGCGTGAGATGCGATGGGGAAGGAGGCTCATATGGAGCCCGGAATCAAGAAATGCGCCATAAATATCAACTAGATCCGGTTTCCTGTTGACCAGTTCAGCATAGTCGTTGACATGCGCACCCACAAAGAGGCCAATGTCCTTTCCTGCAAGGGAGCGTGGGTTATAACCACTACGCTCAATCACATCCCAGGTCAGTTCAAGCATTTTCCGTTGCTGCGGATCCATACTTTCCGCTTCCAGGGTGGAAATGGCAAAAAATGAGGCGTCAAAGGTATCGCTATAATCTACAAAACCTCCCCAACGGGGAAAAAGGTTCCCCGGATCGTTATAGTATTGTTCAGCATCTGTAATTATCTGCGGCCGACTTTCTGCAAGAGAAGTTATCACATCTCGACCCTGAACAATATTTTCCCAGAATCGTTCAGGATTACTAGCTCCTCCAGGAAAATTGCAACTGATGCCAATCACAGCTATTTCGTCTTCCCTGTTACAAGCATCACTGGAAATCTCAGACTGCACATTACAAGAAAGGTTCTTGCTTTCAGCCTGGCTTGCGATATAGTGCTCAAGTTCCACAAAACGCTTGTGCTTGAACAGCATAACCGGAGAAAACTGAATGGCAAAAACATCTTCAATCCGCTTGGCAATACGGATATATTGAATGGAATTTATTCCAAGTTCACTCACTGTTACCGCCTTTTCAAGCAGATCAGGGTCAATCAGAAGTTCAGGCAGGAAGACCTTATTTTTTAAGATATCGATATTTTTTTTACTGGCACCAGATCTCTTGGCAGGAATCCCTGCACTTTCTTGCCGATACTGATAAAGAGCTTTCATCTCCTGATTCAGAAACAATTCCCTGCACAACCTTCTTTGAATTTTGCCGCTACTTGTCCTGGGAATAGTACCCTTAGCAACCAGGGTAATTGCAGAGAGATACAGGGCAAATGTTTCTGAGACGGCCCCAAGTATCTTCCTGATTATTTGCTCATATTCTACTTGACCAAGGGGCTCTTCAATCTCGAGCACAACCACAACCTGTTCCTGGTCGTCACTTTCTCTTGCAATAACAACCACGGGAAGATCCGGATCCGGGACATTTTCTTTTATGATCCACTCTATATCCACAGGATAGTAGTTCTTGCCATTGACAATAATGACCTCTTTTTCCCTGCCAATAATAAACAGGTGCTTGTCACGCACAAAACCAAGGTCTCCGGTGCGAAAAAAACCAGTTTCTCGTCTAGACTCAAGGGTTCCTGAAAAAGCGACAGCTGTTTCTTTTTCCAGATTAAGATAGCCCTTTGCCACAGAAGGTGATTTGATCCAGATTTCACCCGTCTCTACAGGAGAACAGGGTTCACACGTTTTAGGATCAACGATGATAACCTGGATTCCGGCACCGATTTCACCACAACTGGTGATTATCTTGTTTTTTCTCTCCTTATCACTCTCTTGTATCTTTCCATTTTCCAGGGAGGAAACATCAAGAAAAAGACAACGGGGTGGTTCTCCTATTTTCTTAAAGGCAATTGACCCTGTTTCCGACAAACCATAGTTGGGACAAAAGGTCTCTTCCCTGATTCCCAGCCCTGAAAATTTCCGGACAAACCGATCCCACGTAGCCCTGCGTATAGGTTCTCCTCCACAGATAATCGCCTTCAGGGAGTGAAGGGAAAGATCCGAAAGCAGATGGGGCTCAATCAGGGAATAACAAAGATCCAGAGCAAAATTGGGTGCTCCTGTATGTGTGGCTCTGTGGGCATCAAGACTACGAAACCACCCCGCAGGGTCCTGCACAAAAGAGCCAGGCGATAGGATAACACTTGTGGCTCCCTGTATTAATGGAGACAAAACACTGACAATTAATCCAAAACTGGAGAATAGTGGCGCCCAGCAGACTATTCGGCTTTCACTGCTTATCTGCCATTGAGCTGCAGCGGTATGTGCCTGGGAAAGAATATTATCATGGCTCAGAATTACCCCCTTGGGATGAGAGGTAGAGCCTGAGGTGTAGAGTAAAAGCGCAATATCATCGGGTAAAGTGGATCGTTGTTCTGTTTTGCAGGATTCCGCAGGAGCACAATCTTGAACATCAAGGATGGGCAGAGTTGGGAAGAGTTCTTCTAAATTACAAAATTCTTTAAAGTAGGGTAAAGTTACAAGACATGTTGCCTTGGAATCATCAAGGATCTGTCTTATTTTTTTTTCAACTTCAACAGACGTTGATACTTCGGTTACAGGTATCGGTACTGCAACTACATTTGCATACCAGCAAGCCATGAGGCTGCAAACAAAATCCAGTCCCTGAGGGAGGAGGAGAAGCACCTTTTCCTGCTCCCCTACTCTTTTTTGCAACAAACGGCCTAATGAAGTCACTTGTTGTTCAAAAGTGTGCCCCGTAAGGAAAGAGGAATTACCCTTTTCCCGGTGAAAAACAAACAGATCTTTTTCAGGAAAACGCCTGGCCTGTTCAAGAAAGGGGCTCTTATAAACGATCTTCTCTTGAAATATTTCTATGTTCATGGATCATCAGGCTTAGGTTCAAACTCAAGTACATGCCGACACTCCCCATCACTCTTTTCCTGTGAAGGAAGCATTGCGAAGGTCACTGCAAATGGGATTTTCCCCTCATCCTCCGACTCTTCACATGTGTCAAAGAAGTCATTGAACAGGTTTTCCATTTTCCGTTTGAATTCGGCTATATCATCCAGAGAAGCTCTGGCAGTGTAACTTCCTGTAATAAAGGGTAGTTTGAAATTTTCATCCTTAAGAATATTAACCCCTTCACGATGCCTTTCATTCATCCACGAAACTGTGTAATCAAGATAATAGTCAAAATCATCCATTGAAACGTCAGGCCATTCTTCAATGCAAACTGTATAAAGTTTTTCAACTATTCCATTTGGCCCATTGCGGGTGCTGTCCAGTTTAACAATTCCAACATCAAGAAGTAATTTGATATGATAATGAACGGCAGCATTGGACATGGAAATAATCTTGCCAAGTTCCTGCTGAGTATGCGGAACACCGTCTCTGAGGATACCGACAATCCTGCTTCTGACAGGGTGTCGGAATATTTTTTTACTTTTTTCCTGCTGTTCTTTATCTTCACTTCCCTGAGCATTCTTTCTGCTCATCTCTGCCATTGATAGAGAAATATATGGCATTGTTCCTCCTTCATTTTCAGTTTTTTTGGGTACCATTAAATACGACGTGACAGATTACTCCATCAAACTGTCGTAAAAAACACTATACGATTAACATTTAATCGTCAAGCGTCTATGGTTCACGTACACCCTTGCAACTGCAGGAGAGATAGAGGATAAGCTCTGCGATTTCAGGCTCACCAGGGTATTTCTGGGGGGGGGAAATAAAAAAAAAGGGATCAACCCAATAATGGACTGATCCCTCATGACTCAACGAAAACTGCCTTCTACATTACAAAATTTTATTCGGCTTTTTTGTTCTCTTTTTTCAAACTTGAAGCAATATCTTTTCCTTCTTTAAACATTTCAGCATAATAATCTTTTACCTTATCTGGATCAAAGGTAAGAAAAGTTCCACCTGAGGCAAAATGCTGCGTAAATACCTTACCAACCGCATAGGTTGTTGCACCTGAAAGAATGGGCATGGCCAGAGCTGCTGCAGTTTGGCCAATGATTGGCACACCTTTGATCAAACTGGCAAAAGTAAAGGAAAAGGCAACGGGTATGGAACTACCGATTAATGAGGCGAGAACGTTTTTAGCAATATCCTCTGTAAATTCTATATCATACTTTTTGGCGATCTTACGGAGTAAGTTCAATTGAATAGCTGCCAGGGAAACCAGATCAACGACTGGAATAGGTACCATTCCAACTCCCATTGCCCCAAGAACATGATTTCGCAAGGTTACATCTTCCCCTGTCGACTTACATCCAGATTTCTGTTCTTCCTGTTCCTGATTTTTTGTCTCTTCCATGGCACTCTCCTTTTACATATTTCCTTACAATACTAGTCCGTTACAGAATACATCTCGAAATACAATTCCGTTTTTTCCAATAGATACTATTTATTTCTATCAACTCTTACACCATATTGCAAAGGATTATTCCTATCGAATCCTTATTAATTCTTTAATGATTAGTTACTTACCGTTCACTTGTTCAATTTCATCTCGATATGCTACAGACCGAGACAGCCGACAACACTTCTTGGTTGCCCTGACCCTCAGTTTATAATAAGTTGCTATTCACAATATACAGTTGCCATCATCATCTAACTGTCCAGGAACTCCCTTGAATACTTTTGCCCTGCAATCAAATAAAGTCCTTTTCTTCTATACTCTGGTCGATGAGATTCGTGAGAAAAAAATCCTTGAACAGTATCAATCAATTACAAATACGAATGAAAAGACAAAAATCAGCAGTTATATTTTTGAAAAGGATCAACATAACTGCCTGGTGACCAGAGGGCTAGTACGCTTTGTCCTATCTGCCTGTACCGGTCTACCAGCCGGTTCCCTTGATTTTATCGAGAACAAATATGGCAAACCAGCCTTGAAACCTGGTCTCACAACGCTCCCTCTCAGATTCAATATCTCTCACAGCTCAGGGATGACAGCCTGCGCCGTCACTCTTAACCATGACATTGGAATAGATATCGAAGATTTTCACCGGTCAATTGAGCTGAACATTGCAAACCGATTTTTTGCACAAGCTGAAGCAGAATATATCAAAAACCTTCCAGACAAAAACAGACAAGAGGGTTTCTTTGATCTATGGATCTTAAAAGAGGCGTATATCAAGGCCAGAGGAATGGGTCTTTCCATCAGTCTTGAATCATTTAGATTTGAAATTAACAAAAACATCAGAATTCATTTTGATGAAATCGATGACTCTCCCGACCACTGGCAGTTCTTCAGATTTTCTCCTGTAAACGACTATAAAGCCGCCATAGCCATCAATTCGCCCACTAGCAACAGCATAGAACTGCAAATTTACAAGTGCATTCCCTTTCATGAAGTCAAACAACAGCACTCTATCACCATTTACAAATAATCCGTACTTACCTGTAATTCATCTAAATACGTTATTTCGATAGACTAAAAGAAAATATTCGTCTCAATTAACTTTAATGCATTGAAGAGATGGGTGACGAGGTCCGCCAAGTCCTGCATTTCGTGCATTATTATTATATAATATCTTCACGTTACTTATAGTAGAGGATGAGGGAGAACATTTATATTCTATTCCACCTGCCCATTTAAGAGCTTCATTAAAACCGTCACGAGTTTTTAAAGGTGTATCTTCCTTAGGGCATCCAACTCCTAACACAAATCCGCCTACTTTTTCGGAGGAAAAAATATTTTTTATTTCCTGAGTGTCACATGATCCGTTCGTGGTAAATTCATGACAAGAAGCAATAATACCCTTCCCGGTAATACCTGCATAAAACATTTTTGCGCAGGTCTGCGCAAAAGCATTAGTAGATATAAGAAATGACAATAGAGTGAGCAACAAGGTTATCTTTTTCATTTTATTCTCCCATGAAAGAATTGAAGTTAACAAGCGCTTTTTTTTAATACCGTGTCTCCGATATTCAGTTTTTTTAATTATTTTATGAATATTGTTAAATATCAGTTCCATACATTACATTAAATGTCAATGAAGAGAGGATACTTGACGCCTCCTTCATTTATTAAATGTTGCAGATATATCTTTATAATAGATAATTTAAATCCATCGAACCAACAATTTCCCTACTATCAATATGCATACCCAACAACCCTTTTGACTGGATTTTGTACCCATTCTGTGGCATTCATAGTTATCATTTTATTAAAAACACCACCTAACAAATCGACTTTTGTTGCGGAGAGACGAAATGTCCCAAAAACAAAAACCATCCTACAAAGAAATTCTTAAAAAAAATATTGCTCTTGAAAAAGAGAATAAAGATCTCAAAATATTTAAAGATATCTTTAATTCGGCAAATGATGGCATGGCCATAACCGATCTGGATGGCAAGTTTTTAGATGTTAACACGAAACTTTGTCACACCCTGGGCTATTCTCGCGAAGAATTCCTTCAAATGTCAGCAATTGACATCAAACCTGTCGAGCTCCATGATCACTTCAAGAAACAAATGATTCTATTGAGGGACCAGAGATTCATTTCACAGAACACTGTCTATGTCCACAAAAACGGTACCCTAATATCCTTGGAAACCAGAACTTCCATTCTACAATTTGAAGGAAATCCAGTTATTCAGATTATTGCCAGAGATATTACACAACGCAAAATCAGAGAAGAAATTATACAACGTTATGAACATATTTTCTCACTGACCGATGATCTTGTTGCCTGCGTTGATACAAACTATACCTATCAATTAGTTAACGAAAGTTATTGTCAAGATTACAAACTCCAACAAGATGAAATCATAGGTCATCCCGTTAGCGAAGTACTAGGTGGGGAAATTTTTGAAGAAACCATCAAGCCCCTACTCGACAGGTGTTTATCTGGTGAAACAATTCATTACCAAAAATGGTTTAAGCATATGTCCACCAGCCCTAAATATAAAGATATCAGCTATCACCCATGTCAATCCTCAACAGGAGAGATAATTGGTGCTTTAGCAATTATCCACGATTTAACCGACTTACAATTGGCAAAAGAAGCGCGGGAAAACGAGCGTGAACGGCTAAATAATATCCTTCAGGCTATACCAGATGGTGTCTACATAGTGGATTCTCAGCACACCATTAACTATGTTAATCCGGTCATTGAAAAAGAATTCGGACCCGTTGATGGGAGGAAATGCTTCGAGTATTTACACAATCACACCAAACCATGTAATGATTGTCAAAAAGAGAAGGTTTTTTCAGGAAACTCCGTCAAGAGACAGTGGAATTCAGCAAATACCAATAAACACTACGATATATTTGACTCACCTTTAGTAAATGCCAATGGAATCTTTGGAAAGGTTACTTTTTTTCATGATGTTACTCATGAAAAAAAGATACAGACAGCGCTTGAAAAATCTCAAACACTTTTGAATGGGCTCATAAGCAATTCCCCCGAAGTCATTTTTGTAAAAGACCGGAAGAGCAGGTATATTTTGATTAATGATCAATATGATAAATTATTCAAAGAGAAAAAACAGGTTATTATAGGGAACACTGACTTTGACATTTTCCCTGAGAAACAGGCCCAAAAACACCAAGCGGAAGATCAGGAAATTTTTAATAATAATATTATTATACGATCAGAAAGACATATGCACCTACAGGGTGAAGATCGTGTTTACATTACAACCAAATTCCCCCTATTGGACGCTGAAGGTTCAGTTTACGCCGTTGCCGGGATATCTACAGATATTACCAAGCACAAAAAATTAGAACACAATATACAAGAAAACAACAAACGCTTAACGACATTAATCAATACATCCCTTGATATTATCATTTTTAAAAATGGGGAAGGAAAATGGAAACTTGCTAACGATACTGCCTTGCAGTTGTTTCAGCTTACCGGCGTTGATTACAAAGGAAAAACAGACGCAGAACTGGCAATGCACAGTGAATTCTATCATGATGCGTTCTCAGCCTTCTTGAAGAGTGACGAGGAATCCTGGAAGAATGGAAAACTCACCAAAGGTATAGAAATCATACCGAGCCCTGATGGTGAAGATAAAACTTTTGATATCGTAAAGGTTCCCCTGTTTCACGCAGACGGCACTCGTCAAGGACTTGTTATTCAAGGACATGATATAACAAATCATCTCAAAACAGAAAACAGATTGCGTCAGGAGATTATTGCCCGCCGGAAAACTGCAGAGGTAATACAGGAAAAAAGCAAGGAACTTGAAGAAGCCAATATTGCTCTTCGTGTTTTATTGAAACAGCAAAAAGATGTTGAAGGAGAAATACAGCAATCCATTTTAGCGCAACTTGAAAAAGCCGTCATTCCATACCTTAATCTTCTTCAGCAAAGCCCTCTGGATGAAAAAGGAAAAGAATATATTACTATTATAAGCAGCCATGTTTCTGAAGTAGGATCATCTTTTATCAAAAAATTAAGCAATCCTGCTCTTAAACTTACAAAAAAAGAACTTTTAGTTGCTGATCTCGTCAAAAATGGAAAAAGTACCAAAGAAATCGCGGTATTACTTACACTCCAACCTCCATCAGTAGAAACATATCGTAATAATATCCGAAAAAAATTAAACATTAACAATAAAAAAATTTCCTTATATCAATACCTATCCATTACGTTTTCTCCATGACACCTAACAGACAGCCCCCTTCAAACATGCATGTATCTAAGGGTTGTTACTCCCCCCCCTATCAACCATAGTGTTTTTCATTATGGTTACCCCGTACATCTACTACGTTGACTTTCGAGTTCATTTTCCCGATACTATCAATAAATAGTCTCATTAAGTTCCCATAAGCAAAAAAAACCAAGCCCACTCCACTTTCAATTAATTACGCCTAACGGTCAGTAATGTTTATCGTTAAGGCTACTTTACAAACAAATATCACCATGAACGAACGTAACAAAGTCATCATTTTAATCGGTCTAATCCTGTCCTGTTTATCAGGTGCCTATCTTTATCAGGGGAAAAACCATTATGACGACCTCTTAAACCAGGTCCTTCTCGCAAATGAGGACAAATTCAACGACGCCATCAATTCAGTTGAAGAATTTTCATTCGCTCCTTATTCCAACAGAATGGACAGTATCCTCCTCAATTATCCTGAAATCATCGCTGCCTTTGCCAACCGTGACAGAGAGTTACTTTACAAAAAAACACTTCCCAAATACGAAGCCTTGTTGTCTGAGAATGTTTATTTCAAGATAATGCACTTTCACCTGCCGGATGGTACGACTTTATTAAGAATGCATAATCGAGAATTCTATGGTGATAATTTAAACGATACCCGGCCTATTGTTACAGCCGTCCATCATGACAAAAAACCCCATAACGGGTATGAGGTTGGCCGACATGGACCATTTTTCCGTATTGTTCATCCAATATTTCAAAACGGTACTTATATCGGAGCCCTTGAATTTGGGATCAGGACCCATGAACTCGTTGCCTTTATAGAAAGAAAGGTGGATGGTCTGGTATCATCTTTCTTCACAGGTGCGCTCCTCCAGAAAGCAACGCATTTTCAAAAAGGCGACTCTATCCCCTTTGGTGAAATACGTCTTTTAACCCATGGCCAGGAAATATACCATCAACTCCCTAAAACCTTAGAATTTATCAGAGGCGATCAACAGATTCGTCTTGGTAAGCGTACCTTTATTCTTCATATCCACCCGTTGTTCAAAAGTTATACAAATGAGATTGTTGGAGGTATCACCGGTCTGCAAGATATATCCCAACTCCTCGCTCAGAAAAATCAATTCATGAACCAGTCTATCATTCTTTTGCTATCGCTGTCTGCACTTGCCTTTACAGGTCTTTATTTGGGTTTTGGTAAAATCACAGGTTCTCTGGTAAAAGAAATTGAAAACCGAAAAATTGCACAGAGAGCAGCTACAGAAGCTAAAAGAGAATGGGAACGCACCGTCGATGCAGTACCTGATCTGATCACCATACTCGATAAAGATTACCGAATTATCCGTACAAATCGTGCACTCCCTGAGCTACTAGAGCTCTCCATGAATGAGGTCTTAGGATCAAAATGCCACCACATTTTTTGTGGCCACGATAATGCGCCGGAATACTGTCCTTACAAAATTCTTGAATCTAACAATCAACCATGCAGTAATGAACTTTATTACGAAAAGCTGGGCTATTATTTTGATGTAGTACTCTCACCTCTGTACAACGAAAATAATGAATTTATTGGTGCTGTGCATGTGGCCCGTGACATCAGTGATCGAAAGAAGTTGGAACAGCAGATAAAAGAAAACAATCTTTACCTTAAGTCCATACTTGAAGCTTCGACCAACACAGCTATTGTGGCAACTAATGCTCAGATGCAAATCATATATTGCAACCCTGAGACAGAACGTCTTCTTGGGTACCCCGTCGACTCCATAATTAACAGATCAATTACAGAGATCCATGCTGAGATGGATATTACTATTGAAAATGAATTTAAAAAAGCCATGGGGCAAATCCGACAACACGGGTCTCATCGTTTTCTGTTACAAAATGATACTTTTTCCCTTGATACACAGCTATCTTCCCTAAAAGATGAAAATGGTGATTTTTCCGGGATACTCCTGATGGGAACTGATGTCACGGCCCAGAAAAATGCAGAACAAAAACTCCTTAAAGCGGAAAAATTCGAGGCAATTGGAGTTATGGCCGGAGGAATTGCCCATGATCTGAACAACATTTTATCTGGCATTGTCAGCTACCCTGAACTGTTACGCTACCAGTTGCCTGCTAACAGTGACTTGCACGGACCTCTTCTTCAAATCCAAAAAACTGGAAGACGTGCAGCTGATGTTGTTTCTGACCTCCTCACCATGGCACGCGGCATAGCTCGCGTCAAAGAAGTAGTCTGCTTAAACGACTTAATTAATGAATATATATCCGCCCCTGAATTTAACAAACTCGCATCTCTGTACCCAAAAGTATCAATCGAAACCCAACTTGAAAAGGATCATTGGAATTGCAAGTGTTCTCCCACCCATATCATTAAGATACTCATGAATCTGGTTACCAATGCCGTAGAGGCAATTGAAGGTGACGGTAAGGTTATTATTTCAACATACAATCAGGATGCTACCCTTGAAAAAGAAAACGACTCACTTACATCCACTGACTTTGTAGTCCTTGAAGTTCGAGATACAGGTCCCGGAATTCCGGAATCTCAACTGGAACACATATTCGAACCATTTTATTCTACAAAGACAATGGGTCGCAGCGGATCAGGACTTGGCCTTTCAATTGTCTGGAATACCATTCAGGAACATGGCGGTTTAACGAGAGTATCCAGTGATGAAAATGGTACCGTCTTTACTATTTATCTTCAGGTATGCAAAGAACGTGTCGAAAAAAAATCCACCGCAAATAGTAATTACCTGGATATGTTGAGTGGGCAAGGAAGCATATTAATAGTTGACGATGATGAAGATCAAAGAGTAATCGCTCAAAAAATGCTTTCCGGTTTTGGCTACACAGCACACTCGGTAGCCTCAGGAGAAGAAGCTGTCTCATGGTGTCAAAATAATACAGCCGATCTGCTTCTATTGGATATGGATATGAGCCCGGGAATAAATGGTCGTGAAACCTATGAAAAAATCATTGATTTCCATCCCGGACAAAAAGCATTGATTGTAAGCGGACTGGCAAAGAATAATGAGCTCGAAAGAGCCTTGAAACTAGGCGTGAAAGGTTTTATAGCTAAACCCTATTCACTTGAAAAATTCGGTGGTGCAATCCAAAAAATTCTAAAAACATAACCTTAGAAACAACTCAACTATCATTCAAAAATGGAGAGAGAATAATGCCAAAAATTGACGATATCAAAATGAAACCAAAATTAATAACATTTTTCCTTTTGACAGGGCTTATTCCTTTGGTAATTGTTGGGTGGTGGTCAAGCCAAAAAGCATCAGAGGCTCTTTTACAAAGTTCTTTTAATCAATTACAAGGGATTCGAAGTATCAAGAAAAGTCAAGTTGAAAACTTTTTCATCGAACGTATGAACGATGTTGAAATTCTCTCTAAAACTGCCGACACCCATGTGATGTTTGACGCACTCCGTCAGTATCATGTAGACACCAATGTCGCAGCAGGTGGCCCATACAACACGGATACGCCACAATACAAGAAGATATGGCAGGAAAAGAGCGGCGACTTAACAAATTACATGGATAAATATGGGTATTATGATGTGTTTATCATCTGTTCCAAACATGGTCACGTCATGTATACTGCTGCTAAAGAAGCCGACCTCGGCACAAATCTCGGCCAAGGCCCCTACCAAACAAGTGGTCTTGCAAAATTGTGGAAAAGGGTTTCAAGTACTGGACAACTAGCCTTCCAGGATTTTTCTGCCTACGCTCCCAGCAACAATGAACCTGCTGCCTTTATAGGCGCTCCTGTTAAAGATAACAATGGCAAAACTGTTGCAGTGCTGGCGTTGCAACTTTCCCTGCAGACAATAAATGATATTATGCAGCAACGGGATGGCATGGGAACAACAGGAGAAACATACCTGATCGGACCAGATAAGCTGATGCGTTCAGATTCATTCCTTGACCCCCAGGGTCATTCAGTAAAAGCATCATTTGCTGGAACAGTTAAAGATAACGGTGTTGACACCAAAGCCAGTATTCAAGCGTTAAGTGGTAAAACTGATGCAGAAATTGTCATCGACTACAATGGCAATCCTGTCCTTTCAGCATATACACCTCTTGACATTCAAGGAGTCACCTGGGCACTGTTGGCAGAGATCGATGAATCTGAAGTGAAAATACCCATAACAAATTTGATCAAAAGTATCTTTGTAGTAGCAGCGATTGTAATTGTTATCATTGCGGGGTTTGCCTTGATCATTGCAGCAAAAATTTCCAAGCCCTTAGTGCAGGGAGTTGCTTTTGCAAAAACAATTTCATCCGGCGACCTCACACAACGTCTGGATATTACTCAAAAGGATGAGATAGGTATTCTTGCAAATTCTTTGAATGAGATGAACGATAAACTCCGTGACATGTTCAGGGATATCTCCACAGGTGTACAGACCTTATCTTCCACATCATCTGAACTTTCAGCAGTAGCAAGCCAGATGTCAAGTAGTTCTGGGCACACAACCGACAAGGCTAATGGCGTTGCTGCCGCAGCTGAAGAGATGAGTGTTAATATGGACTCCGTTGCTGCAGCTTCCGAAGAAACCTCTGTAAATGTAAACATGGTTGCATCAGCGGCAGAGGAGATGTCTTCCACCATTTACGAAATTTCATCAAATACTGAAAAAACCAGCGCTATTACACTGACCGCTGTTGAACAATATCAAAATGCTTCTAAACAAATCAATGAACTTGGCATTGCCGAACAGGAAAT